>CAIXHF010000113.1 GCA_903919185.1 uncultured Opitutia bacterium
GCGGCCGAGGCTGGGGACGCCGGTCACGCGAACGCCCGCGCCGAGGGTATCTTCGAAAAGCCAACCTTCCGTGACGCCGCCCGCCTTCGAAGGTGTCTCGTGCCAGTTGATGGTTATTATGAATGGAAGACCGAGGGTCGGTTAAAAATCCCTTATTATTTCCGTGCCGCCGACGGTGGGCCCTTGGCTTTCGCCGGGCTCTGGTCCTTGCAGGTCGTACCTGGTGGCCCGCCCCGCCGTTCCCTTTGCCTGCTAACCGTCGCGCCCAACCGCGAAGCCGGCGAAGTCCACTCGCGGATGCCGGTACTCTTGCCGCCCGACAGGCGGAATGACTGGCTCTCCGAACGGGCCCTCGACCCGGAGGCCTTCGCCGCCTTTGCCGCGACCGCGCCCGACCGGAGTCTTTCGATGCAGCGGGTCTCGGTGGATGTTAATCGGGTGAGCATCGATGCCCCGCATTTAGTCGAGCCGCTGCGTGGCGCGACCGATCAGCCAGACTTCCTAGGGGATTTACTTGGCTGACTTTATGATTTCAGATACAAGCTTTCTCGGATGTCTTCGCCCCTGCAGTCTCCTAAAATCGTCCTCAAGCCCTGGGGCCGTGAAATTTGGTACGCCGAGCAAGTTGCCTACGCGGGTAAGGTTCTAGAGATCTCCGCCGGTAAGCGCCTGAGTTTGCAGTACCACGAACGTAAAACCGAGACGCTTTACCTGCTGAGCGGTCGGGTCATCGTAACCTTTCGCCCCTTGGTCGCTGGGGAGACTCCGGCCGCGGCGACGGTGTCGGCGGATCATGAGTACCTTTGGGAGGCTGGGCAGGCTTTGCATATCCCGGTTCACACCATCCACCGCTTTGCGGCGGTGACCGATGCGGTCTTGCTCGAAGTGTCCACGCCGGATCTAACCGACGTCGTTCGCCTGCAGGATGACTTTGCTCGACCTGCGCGGGATTAAGCCCCTAATGAGGGGGCATGCGTAAAGTCCTGGCTTTCGATCTCGGCGGCACGAAGTTCGCGTTCGGCGTGGTGGCCGAAGACGGCACGGTCCTGGGGTCTGGCCGCGTCGAAACTTGGGCTGAAAAGGGGGCCGCTCAAGCGGTCTCGCGCGTCGCCGCGGCCGCGCACCAGTTGCTGGTCGAGCTACAACTCCAGCCTTCAGATCTTTGTGCCATCGGCATCGCTTCTCCGGGACCGTTGGATACCGCCCGCGGTTGCGTGGATGGTTCGCCCAACCTGCCGGGTTGGACCGGTTACCCGATTGAAGGTGAACTGAGCAAGTCGTTCGGTGGTCTCCCCGCCCGCATTGATAACGACTGCAACGCCGCGGCGCTCGGCGAATACCTTTTCGGCGCAGGCAAGGGGAAGAAGAACGTCATTTATATCACTATCTCCACGGGTATCGGCGGCGGCGCCGTGATCGAAGGCCGCCTGATGCGTGGCTCCAACGGCAATGCGGCCGAGCTCGGCCATATTCCGCTGACTATGGACGGCCCGCGCTGTGGATGCGGGAACCACGGCTGCTGGGAGGCCTACGCCTCAGGCACTGCCATCGCCCGCCGCACCCGCGAAGCCCTGTCGGCTGGCCGGGACTCGAGCATCACGGGTTTCGCTGGCAGTATCGAGCAGGTCACCACGCATCACCTCTTCCAGGCCCTGACGCAGAAGGACCCACTGGCCATAGAGATTTGGGACCAGTCTATCGACTACCTCGGCCGTGGCCTCGGCGCCGTGATCAACACCTTTAACCCCGACGTCATCGTGGTTGGTGGTGGCGTCACCGCTGCGGGCGATGCGCTCTTTGTCCCGATGCGCGCCAAGGCTAACAGCTACGCCTTCCCGCGTCTCGCCGCTGTTTGCAGCATCGTCCCAGCGGCACTCGGCGGGAATGTTGGTGTCGTCGGTGCCGCCGCCTGCGCCTTCGAGTCCACCGTTTAAAACCATGCTTTCCCTCGCCACGCTATTGCTGGCTGTCTCGTTGCCACCGGAAACGGCGGCTTATGCCGAGGCAGGCTATGACTTCGGCGCCGATTTACCTAAGTCCCCGACGCCAACTTGCTCCGTCACCGATTTTGGGGCGAAGCCCAACGACAAGTTGGATGACACGGATGCGTTTGAGAAAGCGCTCGAAAAGGGCGGTGTCATCTCGATTCCCGCTGGCGAATATAACCTTTCCCGCCGGCTTTACGTGCGTAAACCCGGCACGATCATCCTCGGCGCGGGTGCGACCAAGACCCGCCTCCGCTTCACGAAGTCTCTGGAGAGCCTTGACCCGAGTCCGACCAAAAATACGGGCGGCACCGCGACGACCCAATGGTCTTGGATTGGCGGCCTGTTAACTTTCCAAGGCAACAGTCGCAATGGCACTGCCCAAGCCTTAGCTGCTCCCGCCAAGCGTGGAGAGACTAAAGTAACCGTACGCGACGCGAGCCCTTTCAAGGCTGGCCAAGAGGTGGTGCTGACGCTGCAGGGTAGCAGCGGCGACAAACTCGTTCGGCACTTGTATGCCGGCGATCCGGGCAAGGCGTCTAAACTCAAGCCGCCGGCCAAAGTGGAGATGGCCGCACGCATCGCTTCGGTCGATGGAATGGTCGTAACCCTAAACGCACCCTTACTGGTGGACTTACCTGAGGAGTTTGCCCCGAGTATCGCTGACGCGGGTGCGCGCGATGACTACGGACTGCGCGGTGTAGGCTTCGTCTTGGTGACGACGGTGTACCATGGCCACTTTAAGGAAGACGGGTGGAATCCGTTAGAGTTTCACGATGTACACCATGGCTGGATGGAGGACTTGCTCTTTAGTGGTGTCGATTGCGGGCCGTTCATTTCCGGGTCCCATGTCACGGTCCGGAAGGTCCTACTGGAGGCAGGCCGTCCAGTCGGCCCGGGCGGTTTTATTGGGCACCATGGGGTGACTTTTTCCGGGCAAGCGCACCGCTTGGAGGAATTCGAATTCAAAGCGCGCTTCCATCACGACGTGAGCTTCAGCCCATGGACTAATGGTAATGTGGTTCGTGCGGGCACGGGCGTCGACCTCACCTTAGATTTCCATAAGCAGGGGCCCTTTGCTAATCTCGTCACCAACGTCACTTCCGCGAATGGGGCGAACTTCTTCGCTTGCGGCGGCGGTGATGACCTTGGGCTGGATGCAGGCGCTTGGAATATCTTCTGGAACTTGAAAGGCCGGAAAGGCATTGGGGCGCCGTCGGCCGAGTTCTGCCCAGCGCAGACGACTTTCGTTGGCGTGGACATGAAACTGCCACGTGGGTCGCCGTTGAAGCCGCAGCTATTAAAGGCGGGCGAGCCAATAGACCTTTGGTTGGCAGCGCGCGCCAAGCCGCCCGCACGTTAATGCGCATCTCGGTTATTATCCCGGCCTTTAATGAGGAGAAGCTCCTCCCGCAAACGTTGGCCGCGGTGGCGGTCGCCGCCGGCGCTTTCCGGGCGAGGGGTTGGGAATGCGAAGTCGTGGTGTGCGATAATAATTCGACCGACCGCACGGCGGAGTTGGCACGGGCGGCTGGGGCTAAGGTCGTCTTTGAGCCGATTAACCAGATTGGTCGGGCCCGCGACGCCGGGGCGCGCGTCGCTACGGGTGACTGGTTTATTTTCGTCGATGCCGATTCCTGGCCGTCGTCGGAATTATTTGCCGATATCGCCGACCATATCACCGCGGGACGACATCTCGGGGGCGGCAGCACGGTCGCGCTCGAGACCGGTACGCCGTTCATGGCACATCTTTTCTGTGGCTGCTGGAACACGGTAAGTCGCCTGGCCCGCTGGGCGGCCGGCTCATGCGTTTGGGTAGAGGCGTCGGCCTTTCGCGCCGCGGGCGGCTTCGGTACGGAATTCTACGCCGGCGAAGAAGTTTTCTTAAGCCGTCGCTTACACAAGATTGCCCGGGCGCGTCGCCTTAAGTTCCGCGTGCTGGCCGCGCACCCCTTGGCGACCTCTTCCCGTAAGCTGAAACTCTACACCTTCACGGAATCCCTCCGTTTCTTCGGCCGGATGTTTTTTAGCGCGGGGCGCGCGGCCAAAGACCCGAAAGCCTGTCACCTTTGGTACGACGGTCGGCGCTAAGCGTCAGAGCCGCTGGTGCTTCCCGGCGGGAATTGGGAAGGCCGTGACCCGGTCCGAGGCGACTTCCACCGGATCCCGCGGGCGCAGGGCTTTCGCTTGGGCTAAGGTCACGACGGGATAATGCCGGGCGGCCGTGATGCGGTCGGCGATTTCCCAGCACGGCTCCGGATTATTCACCCATTTTTCCGCGGGGAGTTTGCTCAGGTTGAAGGGGCGCGAGTAACTACGTAGCGTCTTCCGCGGCCCTTTGGCGTACTCGTGGAAGTAGGACATCACCAACTCGCGGACGCTCCGATAGATTGGGTCGCGCCAGCGAAGGCAGACGTAGTTCGTTTTGGAAATCGCCCCCCAACAGCCCTTGACCTTAAAGGGGGCGATGACGTGGTCCATGTCCTGGTGGGCCGAGAGGTCGATGAGCAAGGGCGGGTGGCCTTGGAGCCAGAGGGCGAACGCCGCAATCATGGCGCCCTCGATGCAGTGCGCACAATTCGCGGTGAGGGCTGCCTGGACCGAGCGGGCGGTATCGCCGTCGGGCTCGAAGTTCTGCGGGAACTTCGCTAGGAAGTCTTGGATTTTCTGCGGAGTCGTTAGACCCGCGAGCTGCTTGGCCTGCCGGAGCGGGAGGCCGCGGCGTTGGGCCAGGCGGATGCGGGCAGGGGAGGGCATGACGACGCGGTCACCTTAGGCAGGTCGCCGTGGACCCTCAAGGCGTATCCCAAGGCGGGGTCTTTCGGATTGGCAGCGGACCCCGGACGCCTATCACCAAGGCTACGTCATGCCTCTCTTCGACTTCCATTGCGCCGCTTGCGGGAAAGATTTCGAGTTACTCGTCCGTTCCTCCAGGGAAAAACCCGCCTGCACCCATTGTGCTTCCGAGCAGGTTGAAAAGCAGCTCGCCCTGGTGGCCGCCAAAGGGCTGAAGTCCGACCACGTTCACAC
>CAIXHF010000114.1 GCA_903919185.1 uncultured Opitutia bacterium
GAACTGCTTATCGTCGCGAAAGAGGATATTCCACTTCGGTCGCCAGCGCTTGATGAGCTTCCCCTCCAGTAAAAGGGCCTCCGTTTCGGTGCGGACCTCGTGCCATTCGAGGTCCCGGACCCGTTCCATCATGGCGGCGACCTTGGGGGCCAGCCGGCTGGCAGTGACGAAATACGAGTCCAGCCGGCGCCGGAGGTCCTTGGCCTTGCCGACATAGACCACCAGCCCGGCGGCGTCCTTCATGAGGTACACCCCGGGGGTGCGAGGGGCGCGGCGCGCCTTCGCTTTGGGCGAAAGTTCTTCCCGATCGGTTTGCATTTTTGAAAGACCCTCTTAACCCTGCCGTCCTGCCCCCGCCCCGCAAATGGAAACCTGTATTAATCGCCCTCGCCAAGTTCTGGTCCTTAATATTGGGGATGAACTGCTGGACGGCCTACGGGAGAATGGGCACCTCGTTTGGCTGGGAGAGCAACTGGCCCGCCGTGGCCTGCCGATTACCCGTTCGATGGTCGTCCGCGATAAGGCTGAGGAGATTGCCGCTACCTTGGCGGCCGCGTGGGGCCAGTATGACCTTATCGTGACGACCGGTGGGATTGGGCCGACTTCCGATGACAAAACTCGCGCCTCGTTGGCGGCGGCCATGGGCGTGAAGTTGCAGCACGTCCCTGAAGCTGAAGTGGCCTTGCGTGAGCGCTTCAGCTTGATCGGTCGCACAGTATCTGCCGCGGACCTGAGTCAATGCGCAGTCCCTGCCGGCGGCGAAAGCCTACCGAATAGCCGCGGCACCGCCCCGGGCGTCTTCTTCCATCAAGGCCGGACGGCGTTAGTGATGTTACCCGGTCCCCTTTTAGAGCTTCGCCCGATGTTTGAAGCGCAGGTCGTACCGCGTTTGCGGACCATCGGTTGCGCCTGTCAGGGTGAGGCTTACGTTCAGGTGCGCACCTTCGGTATCGGGGCGGTCCCCTTGGAAGAGAAAGTCCGGCCGTTGCTCGCTCCCGGCATGGTGCTTACCTTTGGCACGCATACCGGCGTGGTCGACGCGCGCATCGCTTCTGGCGGTAGTGGTGCTACGGCCGATGACCTTTGCGCCGTCGCCCGTAAAGTGCGCGATGCCGTCGGCAACGATTTCGTCTGCACCGGCCATTCCTGCTTGGCGACCATCGTGGTCGAACACCTCCGCTCGCTCGAAAAGACCGTGGCTTTGGCCGAGTCGTGCACCGGTGGCCTCTTGGCGAACGCCTTCACCGACGTTGCCGGGGCCTCCAGAGTCTTTGCTGGTTCGGCGGTCTGCTATAGTAATGACGCGAAGATGAACATCTTGGGTATCCCTGAGTCGATCCTCGCCCAGCATGGCGCTGTTTCCGCTGAGTGCGCTGCCGCCATGGCGACCGCGGCCGCGGAGAAATTTGGATCAGACTACGCTTTGTCTGTAACCGGTTACGCGGGTCCAGCCGGCGGCACCGAGGCCGATCCGGTAGGGACCGTCTACATTGGCTACGCCTCGCCGACCGGCGTCTGGTCGCGCCGCGTCCACCTGCCGGGTGACCGCGTCCAAGTGAAGCTTCGCGCCGTGAACACCGCCCTCGACCTCATGCGCCGCCAATTAAACAAGTACCGCGTCGAGGACCTCCTCCACGGGGTTTAACGGTTGGGGGGATTAAGTCGGGTGGCCCAGTGGCCGTAGGATTTCCCGCCGGCCTACTGTGGACAGACTAGGATTGCCACGCAGGGGGAGGGCGGGGACATTGGCGACGGATGCCTGTTTCCCTCGCCATCGTCGCCGGCAAAGACGAATACCTCGTCGAGCGGGACGCCCGTGCCCTGTATAATCAGGCGCTGCAGAAGGCTGGTGCCGAAGCGGACAAGGAAATCATCGCTGGCTCGATTACGCGCGTCGATGACGCCCAGAGCATTGAGATTCAGTTTCTGGAATCAGTGAACACGCTTTCGATGTTCGGCGGCGCCAAGGTCGTCTGGTTACGTAATATCAATTGGATCGCCGACAATGTCCCCTCGCGGTCGGATGAAGTGAAACTGGCCATGGCCAACGTGCTTGCTGGGGCGGCCGCTTGCGAAGGCCCCGTCGCCGTCATCCTTTCGTTCACGCCGTATGATGGTCGCCGCAAGGACCTCACCGCCTACAAGGATAAGGCGAACGAGTATATCATTCATGCTTCGGCGGCGAAGAGCCCTTTCTCGAAGGATGACCCGCAGGGCGAAATGCAGCTCGGCCTCATCGAGAAGACCTTCCGCGAGGCCGGCGTGAAGTTCGCGCGTGGCGTCCCGGAAGTCATCGTCGGGCGCGTCGGCCAGTCGACCCGTATGGTGCTAATGGAGTCGGAGAAACTCGCCATCTACGCCGGCCCCGGCGGTACGCTTAAAGAGTCCGACGTCCATCTCCTCGTGCCGACCTTCGGCGATGGCGATTTTTTCGAGCCCATCGAGGCTTTCGCGGAGCGTGACCTCGTTTGGTCGCTCGAAGCCCTGGACCGATATTTCTTCAACGAAGATTCCTGTCGGCCGCTGCTGAGTGCCCTGCAGAACCGCCTCCGCCTCCTCATCCAGATTCGTAGCCTCGCCGACTCGGGGGATTTCCGCGTCTCCGAAGCTGGCTTACCCAAGGGCTCCTTCGAAACCGCTTCGATGCGCCATGGCTCCACCTTTGGCTCGGCGGCGAAGTCGTCCGCCAACGTCTTCTCCCAGAACGCCTGGTATATCAGCAATAAGGTCGCGCCCGCTGCGGCCCGCTACTCCTTGGCCGAATTGGTCGATGCCCAGCTGGGCTGTGCCGAATGCTTCGATGTCTCCAATTCCGGTGGTGATGAGGAAGTCGCCGTCCGGGCCTTGTTTCTCCGAGCGCTTGCCGTCCGCCGTTAACCCTGCTATAAGCCTGACTTCCGATGGACCACGATTCCGTTCCTAACGTCCTTGCCGACCGCTACGCCTCCCCGGCGATGAAGGCGATTTGGTCTACCCGCGGCCGCGTCGTCCTCGAGCGCGAGTATTGGATTGCGGTGATGAAGGCCCAGCGTGACCTCGGCCTCGATATCCCTGCAGAAGCCATCGCCGCTTACGAGCGCGTGAAGGACCAGGTCGACTTCGAGTCCATCCGCGTCCGCGAGGAAACCACTCGGCACGACGTCAAGGCGCGCATCGACGAGTTCTGTGCTTTGGCTGGTTATCAGCATGTCCACAAGGGACTCACGAGCCGCGACCTCACCGAATCTGTCGAGCAGCTCCAGGTCTACCGCTCGTTGCAGTTGATCCGCGCGAAGTCCGTGGCCGCCGTGGCCGCCTTGGCGCACCGGGCCGAAGCTGACCGCGACCTCTTGATTGCCGCGCGGACACATAATGTGGCCGCGCAGCCCACCACCGTCGGTAAGCGCTGGGCGATGTTTGGCGAAGAATGCCTCCGTGGCGTTGCGCAGGTCGACGCTGCCCTCGGGGCGTTCGCGGCCCGCGGCCTCAAAGGTGCCGTCGGTACGCAGCTCGATCAGCTCACCCTTTTCTCCGGTGATATTGCCAAGGTTGGGCAGCTCGAAGAGCGCGTCCTCAAGCACCTCGGCATCCCGCATGTTCTCGGGTCCGTTGGCCAAGTCTACCCACGCTCCATGGACATGGAAGTCGTTGCGGCGCTCCTGTCGGCCGCTTCTGGTCCGTCCTCCTTCGCCAAGACCCTTCGCCTGATGGCTGGCCACGAGCTCGCCAGCGAAGGCTTCCTGCCGGGTCAGGTCGGTTCGTCTGCCATGCCGCACAAGATGAATGCCCGCACCTGCGAGCGGATCAACGGCTTCCATGTGATCCTCCGTGGTTACCTGGCGATGGCGGCTTCGCTCTCGGGCGAACAGTGGAACGAAGGCGACGTCTCTTGCTCGGTCGTCCGTCGCGTCCTCCTGCCGGACAGCTTCTTGGCGACCGATGGCCTCTTTGAAGCCTTCCTGACCGTCTTAGGGCAGATGGAAGTTAACGCCTCCGTCGTCGCGCGCGAATCCCGCCACTATCTGCCGTTCCTCCTGACCACGACTTTCCTCATGGAAGCCGTCAAGGCTGGCGCGGGCCGCGAAGAAGCCCACGAGGCCATCAAGGAGCATGCGGTCGCTGTCGCCAAGGACCTCCGGACCGGCAAGGTGGACCGGAACGACCTCGTCGACCGTTTGGCCGCCGACGCTCGCCTCCGTCTGCCTAAGGCCGTCCTCATGGATGCCGTCACCAAGGCTGGGGAACTGACGGGGTCGGCCCAGGCTCAGGTCGGGGCATTCTCCTTGGCCGTGCAGGCTTGGACGAAAAAAGTGCCCGAGTCCCAGCAAATCAAGGCTGGACGCATCCTTTAAGCCGCGTTGGGCGGGCGAGTCGGGGTGGGGCGGGGTTTTCCGTATTGCCAAGGGGCGGGGGGCTTCCCAAAACCCACCTTTCACCTGTTCCCTCCCATGTCTTCCCTCTCTGGTAACCTTCTCGTCGCGCAAAGCGGCGGTCCCACGCCCGTCATCAACGCCAGCCTCGCCGGTGTCATTGCCGAGGCCCTGAACCATGAAGACGAAATCGTCGAGATTCTTGGTGGCCTCAATGGCATCCAAGGCATCCTGCACGAGCAGCTAATCGACCTCGCCGAAGAGTCCCAGCAGACCCTCCGCAACCTCGAGCACACCCCAGGTGCTGCCCTCGGTACCTGCCGCTACAAGGTTAAGAAGCAGGAAGACTTTGACCGCATTCTGCAGGTCTTCGAAGCACACAACATCCGTTACTTCCACTACATCGGTGGCAACGACTCCCAAGACACCGCGGCCAAGATCGATGCCCTCGCTAAGGAGCGCGGCTACGAACTTCGCGTCATTGGCGTGCCCAAGACGATTGACAACGATTTGCCCCTCACCGACCACTGCCCAGGCTACGGTTCTGTCGCTAAGCACATCGCCCTGACCGTGCGCGAAATGTCGCTCGATAACGCTGCCATGGGCCGTAACGACTTCGTTTCCGTCCTTGAAGTCATGGGTCGTAATGCGGGTTGGCTCGCCGCCGCCTCCGTCCTCGCCCAGCGCCAGGATAAGCGCGACGACTCCAAGAACGCCGCTAAGAATACCCACTACAGCTGCTCGGCGCCGCACATCGTGTTGCTGCCGGAAGTGCCGTTCAACGCTGACAACTTCATCCGCCGCGTGGAAGAAGTTCTGAAGACCAATCTCCACTGCTTCGTCGTCGTTTCCGAAGGCGTGCAGGACGAGGCGGGTAACTTCCTCGGTGCCGACACCACCAACACCGACGCTTTCGGTCACGCCGTCCTCGGCGGGGCTGGTGAATACCTCCGCACCCTCGTCGAAGAGCGCTTCTCGGGCGTCAAGGCCCGGGCCTCGAAGCTCGGCATTGCCCAGCGCGCCGCTTCCCATAACGCGTCCAAGACCGATGTCGAAGAAGCCAAGCTCTGTGGCCGCGAGGCCGTGAAGGCCGCCGTTAAGGGTGAGTCCGGCAAGATGGTCATCATGAGCCGCACTGGAAAGGAACAATATGGTGTCGAAACCCTCTTGGCCCCCCTCGCGGACATCGCCAATGGCGTGAAGGTTTTCCCTGAAAAGTGGATCGGCGAAGACAAGATGTCCATTCACCCGGACTTTGCCCGTTACGCGCTTCCGCTCATCCAAGGTGAATTGCAAATTCCTTATGAACAGGGACTTCCGCGTTACGCTGAACTCTCCAAGAAGCGCGTCCAGCGCTTGCTGGAAGCCTACCCGACGGCCTAAGGCCGCCGTTTAAGGTTTCGGTGATGCAAGGCCTCCCAGGTGACTGGGAGGCCTTCTTATTGGGTACTATTACGGATTGCTCAGTAAGGCCTACGCCTTAGTGTTTTAACTTCACCCCCACTTCAATGAATACCCTATTCCGTAGCCTCATGCTCGCGGTCCTCGCGCTCCTTCCGGTTGTTGCCTCCGCCGCTCTTCAGAACGGCAAGGTCCAAGTCGGCATGGTGAAGGGCACCGCGACGCTCTTCGATCCCGCCTCTCAGCAGAGCGCCCTCGCTTCGGGCCGCGTCTTCGAGCAAGGCTACCGCGTCGAGACTTCCGCTTCGTCGACGGCCGAATTAATTCTCTCCAATGGTTCCACCCTCATCATCAATCCGGAGTCGCTGGTGGAAGTGCGCACTTTCCGTCAGGTTGTTTCGGAACTCATTATCGACGGTGAATACCAGAAGCTGGATAAGGAACCGAGCCCGTCGGTCACCGAGATTGTCGTGACTCGCGGTAAAGTCATCGGCGAAGTCCGTAAACTTAACCCCCAGTCCTCTTATGTCATCAAGACGCCCGTGGGCGTTGCCCGTATCCGCGGCACCATCTACACCGTGCAGTACACGACGACGGGGGCCAACGCCGGTAAACTCATCGTCGGTTGCGTGAAGGGTTCGGTCGAAGCCACCGTCTACGCCGCCAACTCGGGTCCTATCTCGGTTGAACCCGGCAAGCAGATCAGTGCCACCGCTCCCGCTCAGTCCACCGCCGCCCCAGGCGAAGCTCCTGCTCCCGGCACCTCGCAACCCGGCACCACGCAGCCCGGCACCACGGAAACGACCCCGGCGGGCTCCGTCTCCATTTCGCTCGCGGATATGGATCGGGTGACCATCAGCGCGATTGGTGCGACCATCGCCGCCTCGACCTCCCTCCCGGCCGCCATCTCCCAGGGTGTTGAAGCCCAGGCCCAACTCGCTCCGACCGCCGACCAAATCAAGCCCGTCGTGGTGAGCACCCCGAAGGAAAGCCGTTCCGAAGCGAACGAACGCCGCGAGCGTGAGAGCGAAGGCAAGGAAGATTCTAATAAGCCCAAGCCGAAGTCCCCAGA
>CAIXHF010000115.1 GCA_903919185.1 uncultured Opitutia bacterium
CGCCGTCGTCCGCCTCAGTTATGTGGTCCACGGCCCCAGCTGGAAGCCCGTCTACGACCTCCGCGCTGACACCAAGGTCAATACCCTCGAGATCACCTACCACGCCGAACTACGTCAATCGACGGGTGAAGACTGGCAAGGTGTCTCGCTCAAACTTTCCACGGCTGAACCCAGCGTGGGCGGCCGCGAACCAGAGATGTCGCCTTGGTTCCTCTCCAAGGCAGAGCCCGTCGCCCTCGAAGAACTTCGCAAGGACTCCGATGGCCTCAATCGCCGGAGCCTGGTCGTGGCCGGCCGTATTGCCGGGGAAAAGCAGAACTTCGTGGCGGCTAATGGGGGGAACGGCTTCCAAGCCAATGAGTTTGGCACCAAAGCCGAAGCCAAACTCGCCGACGCCACCGTCAGCACGGCCGCGGTCGTCGCCGGCGGCACCGCCGCGACCTACGTCATCGAACGCACGACCGATATTAAGTCCGACAACAAAATGGCCAAGGTCACGGTGACGCGCCTGCTGTTGCCTTCGACCTTTCGCCATAGCTGCGTCCCGAAGCTTTCGAGCTACGTCTACCTAAAGACCCATGCAACCAACAAGTCCGACTTCACTCTCCTGCCAGGCCGTACCTCCATTTTCCTCGATGGCGCCTTTGTCGCCAACTCCAGCATGGATCTCGTGCCAGCGGGCCAGAAGTTCTGGACGTTCCTGGGCGTCGACCAATCCGTGAGCGTGGAGCGAAAGGAACTCGCCCGCCGCGAAGAGAGCTCTGGGCTCTTCGGGAAGAAGACGCTGCGCACCGTCTTCGACCAAGTCTTCAAGGTAAAGAATGGCAAGGCCACCGAGATTGACCTCGTCATCTGGGACCAGCTCCCGATGGGCGACCACGAGGACATCAAGGTCGTTCTCGAGGAGCCGAAGTACGAGAAGGACTCCGAGAGCTTCAAGATGAACGAATCGAAGTATGTGGAATGGCGCCACGCCGTGAAAGCCGGCGAAAAGCTCGACGTCCCTTACCGCTTCGCCATCGAACGCCCCGAAGACATGCAGGTGGTCGGCTACTAAGCCGCCCTGCGCCTAGGCGGCTAGGCCCGCCTCTATCCTTCCCATCGGTCATGATTTGCTCTAGTCCTCGCGCATGTACCCATTCACCGCGTACCTGCGTTGCGCCTTCCACCCGACCGCCCAGGCTGAAGAAGTCAGCCTGAACCGGCTCGCGGGGATGTTCGACCATTGGTTTCGGAAGTCCCTGCCGCGGGAACCGCGCGTGACCAGGGTGATGCCGCTCCGGCGTTTTGCGGGATCCGCGAAGCATGAGATTTGCTACGACCTCATGGTCATGGGCGAAACTCCGACGGAGAATGACCCACAGCTGCTCCCTGACCTCATCCAGCTTTTTACGGATGCGGCTTCACCCGAGCATCTCGACCGCTTAGATCCGGAGAAGCATCCGGACCTCCTGGCCTTACGACTACAAGAAGTCTCCTCGCTGACGGGCCAGCGCACTCAA
>CAIXHF010000116.1 GCA_903919185.1 uncultured Opitutia bacterium
GGCTTTTCGCCGTCACTCGCGGTGCGCCACTTCTCCGAGATTTCCCGGGAGCTCTGGAAGATTTGCTGGAATTCCGGATTGGCGAAGGAGCTCCGGAAGAGGCGGCCCATCTTTTCGCGGTCACCGCCGACGAGGTCTTCAAACTGCTTGCGGCCGTCTTCGCGGAAGCTGCGGAAGCGCTGTTCGAGCTGTTCACGGGCGCCGCTATCGACGGCTTGGTCGGCGGCCACGAGCTCGGGCTGGACGTTGGTCGACTTATCGAGTTGGAGCCCTTTGACGCTGCGACCAGGCGCAGTGGGACGGGTCGTGGTGGTGGTGACTTCGTCGGAGGACTTGGTCGTGTTGGCCGCAAGCTCAGGGGCTCGGTTCGAGTAGTTGGCGATGACCACGCCACCAGCGACGCCGATGAAGAGGGTTAGGAAGAGGAAGGCTTTCTTATTCATGGGAGGAAGGTTACCTTAATAAACTCCGCAGGGAAGGGGGAAGTTCCAGCGTTTTCTGCGTTTGGGCCTCGGTGGACGGGCTTCCCCCTCGACTTTTAAGTGGTTTTGAGAGGCAATCCGGCATGTCCAGTTCCGCCGCTCCCATCGCGCTCCGCGTCATCGACTCCCATACGGGGGGCGAGCCGACCCGGGTGGTGGTTTCGGGCGGACCGGACCTGGGTGCCGGGCCGCTGTCCGAGCGTCTGCAGGTGTTTCGTCGCGACCATGACCGGTTCCGTTCGGCGGTGGTGAGCGAGCCGCGGGGTTCGGATGTCGTCGTGGGCGCCTTGTTGGTCCCGCCGCACGACCCGTCGTGTCGGTTTGGGGTAATTTTCTTCAACAATGTCGGGACGCTCTGGATGTGCGGCCACGGTACCATCGGGTTGGTGGTGACGCTTGCCCATCTGGGTCTCATCCAGCCGGGTGAGGTCCGCATCGACACGGCGGTCGGTCCAGTCACCGCGACGCTGCATGCCGATGGTTCCGTAACCATTGCGAACGTTCCCTCTTACCGTCACGCCAAGGCCGTCGCGGTCGACGTGCCAGGCCTCGGAGTCGTCCGCGGCGATATCGCTTGGGGCGGCAACTGGTTTTTCCTTATCGAGTCGCATGGGTTGGAGGTTTCCTTGGCGAACATCGAAGCGCTGACTGATTACGCGTGGAAGGTTCGCCAGACTTTGACTCAGACCGGTGTGATCGGTGCCGATGGTGGCGAGATTGACCACATCGAACTCTTTGCGGCCACGCCCACGGCCGATAGCCGGAACTTCGTGCTTTGTCCTGGTAAGGCCTACGACCGCTCGCCCTGTGGCACGGGCACGAGCGCCAAACTCGCCTGCCTCGCGGCCGACGGTAAACTCGCGCCTGGCGACCTCTGGCGGCAGGAGAGCGTTATCGGCAGCACCTTTGTCGGTTCCTACGAAATCCTCGCCGACGGTAAGATCTGTCCGTCCATCACCGGAACCGCTTACGTGCAGTCCGAGGCGGTCTTTCATTTCCATCCGCAAGACCCTTTTGCTTGGGGTATTCGCTGAACGCCATGTCCGCCCCGATCGTCATCGTCGGAGGAGGTATCGTCGGCCTGAGTACCGCCTATGAGCTCTTGCGCCGCGGCCGTTCGGTGGTGCTGCTCGAGAAGGGCGCGCCTGACCACGATTCGTGTTCGCTCGGTAACGCCGGCATGATTGTGCCGAGCCATTTCGTGCCGTTGGCCGCACCGGGCATGGTGATGCTTGGCCTGAAGTGGATGTTCGACGGCGAAAGTCCCTTCTCAGTGCGCCCGCGGCTCGACCTCGACCTCGCCCGCTGGGGCTGGAAGTTCTGGCGCTCGTCTACCCAGCGTCATGTCGACCGCTGCACGCCGATCCTGCGTGACCTCAACTTGCGCAGCCGCGAAATCTTCCTGCGCCACCGTCAGGAGCTCCCGGGCTCGTTCGCCCTCGAGACCGTCGGCTTGCTCGCGCTCTGCCGCACGCAGGAGACCCTCGACCACGAGGCCGTCTTCGCCGCGAAGTCCAACGCCGTCGGCGTCCCGACCGAAGTCTTGTCCGCCGCTGAGGTCCGCCGTCGCGACCCGGGCATCGACTACGCCATCGCGGGCGCAGTGATGTTCACCAAGGACGCGCACCTCGACCCGCGTGAGTTGGTCAAATTACTCACGTCCGAAATCCAACGCCTCGGCGGCCGCATCGTCTGGAACGCCGAAGTCACCGATTGGCGCAAGGAAGGCACCCGCCTTAAGGCTGCCGTCACAACCGCGGGCGAATTCGTCGGTGAGACCTTCGTGCTCGCCGCGGGGGCTTGGTCGCCGGCCGCCGCGGAAGCCTTGGGCCTCCGGATCCCGATGCAGGCTGGAAAGGGCTATAGCATGCGCCTACCCCATCCGGTGCAGCGTCCCAAGTATTGCTCGCTCCTGATGGAAGCCCGCGTGGCCGTCACCCCGATGGGCGACGCGCTGACCGTGGGCGGCACCATGGAGATCACCGGTAACGACCTGTCCGTGAACCCCGCCCGCGTGCGCGGTATCCGCAAGGCCTTCGTTAAATATTACCCGGCTTTCAAAGTGTCCGACTTCACCGAACTCCCCATTTGGTCGGGCCTGCGGCCCTGTCCGCCGGACGGCATGCCGTACCTCGGCCGCACGCGGGCGGCGGAAAACCTCGTCGTCGCCACCGGTCACTCCATGATGGGCCTCAGCCTCGGCCCGGTCACCGGCGAAATCGTCGCCCAGCTCGTCTGCGGCGAAGCTACCTCGGTCGCACTGTCTGAGGTTGACCCCGATCGCCACGCCTAAACTTTCACCTCCTATTATCCATACCATGAAGAAGAAATCCTCCGCTAAACTCAAAGTCCGCGCTCAATGGGAAGGCGTGATCCCAGCGATCACGACCCCTTTCCGCAAGGACGGCGAACTCGACCATAAGGAGATCACGCGTCACTGCCGCTGGATGGCAGAGTCCGGTAGCATCGGCATCGTGCCCTGCGGTTCCTTGGGCGAAGGCGCCACGCTGACCTTTGACGAGAAGGTCCGCCTCATCGCGACCTGCGTCGCCGCGGTCCCTGGCCTGCCCATCATCCCCGGCATCGCTTCACTTTCGACCGACGAAGCCGTCGCCCTCGCCATCGCCTCCAAGCAACTCGGTTGCGGCGGCCTGATGGTCCTCCCGCCCTACGTCTACAGCACCGATTGGCGCGAGATGAAGGCCCACGTCTCCGCGGTGATCGGCGCGACCGACCTGCCGTGCATGCTCTACAACAACCCGCCGGCTTATAAGACGGACTTCCTCCCTGAGCAGGTCGCTGAGCTCGCTGCTGCGCACAAGAATCTCGAGGCCATCAAGGAATCCTCGGGCGACGCCCGTCGCATCACCGCGCTGAAGAACCTCCTCGGCAATCGTCTCACCATCCTCGTCGGCATGGACGACTGTATCGTCGAAGGCGTCGCCGCCGGCGCCCGCGGTTGGATCGCTGGTCTCGTCAACGCCTTCCCCGAGGAATCTGTCGAGCTCTACGAAGCCGCCATGTTCGGCGACCAAGAGCGCGCCGATGAACTCTACGCCTGGTTCCTGCCGCTGCTGCGCCTGGATACCGTCCCTAAGTTCGTTCAGCACATCAAGTGGATCCAAGCGGAAGTCCGCGGTGGTAATCCCGCCGTCCGCGGCCCGCGTCTTGCCTTGGCCGGCGCTGATCTCGCCTTGGCTGCTTCGACCCTGAAGAAGGCCCTCAAGAACCGCCCGAAGATCCGCTAAGATGTCCGCCCTTACTGGCCTCTCTTACCTAGGTTTCTCCCGTGGTCGCGTTGGCGGCCGCACGTGGAAAGCTTTCGATAGCACCCTCTGGAATGACATTCCCGAGGTCTTCCATTCGGCCACGGCGACTGACGTCGCTACGGCGATGAAGCTCGCCGCGCAGGCGACGCCCGTGCTTGCAGCGTTGTCTGGCAAAGCCAAAGCCGCGTTCTTGCGCGACCTTGCGACTCGCATCGAAGCGGCGACGCCGGCCCTCGCCGCGCGTGCGCAGCAAGAGACCTCTTTGCCCGAGGCGCGTTGCCTCGGTGAGATCGGCCGCACGATGGGTCAGCTCCGTCTCTTTGCCGACCTCCTAGAAAAGGGCGATTGGACGGACGCGCGCCTCGAGCTCGCGAACCCCGACCGCAAGCCCTTGCCCAAGCCTGACCATCGCTCGATGTGCCGTCCCCTCGGCCCAGTCGCGGTGTTCTGCGCCAGCAATTTCCCCTTCGCCTATTCCGTTGCCGGTGGCGACACCGCCTCCGCGCTCGCCGCGGGTAATCCCGTCGTCGTCATGGCGCACCACGCTCATCCTGGTACGGCGGAAATCATGGGTGGCCTCATCGTCGACGCCGTGCGTGCCGCGGGTCTGCCGGAAGGCACCTTCTCGATGCTTATGGGCGACGGTAAAGACGTCGGTCAGCTCTTGGCCCAGCACCCGGCCTTACGCGCCATCGGTTTCACCGGTTCCCGCACGGGCGGTCGCGCCCTCATGGATATCGCCGCCGAGCGGGAAGTTCCTATCCCGGTTTACGCGGAGATGAGTAGCCTCAATCCGGTGGTTCTACTCGAAGGCGCCCTTGCGGCGCGTGGCGAAGCGATTGCCACGGGCTTGGCGGCTTCCTGCACCTTGGGCGTCGGCCAGTTCTGCACGCAGCCGGGCTTACTCTTGATGGTTAAGACCCCGGCCGCGGAAGCCTTTGTTGGTCAACTCGCGGCGCATTTCCGCAACGCCCCGGAAGGCGTCATGCTCACGCCGGCGATTCAGAAGGCGTATGTCACTGTGCTCGCCGCGCGCGAGACCCGTGGTGGCATTCAATCCTTCTCGCATGGTAAGGGCAGTGGTAAGCCAGGCCGTGCGTTGCCGACCCTGCTCGCTGTTGGTGCCAAGACCTTCCTCTCGGATCGCAAGCTACAGGCCGAGCTCTTTGGTCCGAGCTCGCTCATCGTCTGGTGCGACGACCTCGCTCAGCTCAGCAAAGTCCTCGAGTCGCTCGAAGGCAACCTCACCGCCACCTTGCATGGTACCGACGAAGAAGTCGTCGCTCACGTCGCCTTGCGCGCGCAGCTCGAAGCGCTTGCGGGTCGCGTGGTCATCAACGGTTTCCCGACCGGCGTGGAAGTCTCGCATGCCATCGTGCATGGCGGCCCGTACCCCTCGCTCTCGGATGGTCGCAGCACCTCGGTCGGTTCGAACGCGATCTACCGCTTCACCCGCCTCGTCTGTTATCAGAACCACCCCGACGCCGCTTTGCCGGTCGAACTCCAGAACGCCAACCCGCTGGGCCTATCCCGTTTGGTGAATGGCGTGCGGACGAGCGATGCGGTGAAGTGAAGTTGTCGCAAGGGAGGGCACGGTGACAAGGGGTTATGTTGCGGCCTTCGGCCGCTGCTAACTTCCCGGTCCCTGGTCCCCCTTTGCATTCTCAGTGATCGGGTAGGGTCAGCACTGCGTGCTGACCTAGTTGCCTTGGGTAGGGGCGTGGTTTACCGCGCCCTCCTGTGGCGGAGGACGTGACGCAGTCGCGCCCCTACCTGAGTTCGCCCTGCGGCGAAAAGGCGCAACGAAGTAATACCCTTTGCGTCCATTATCTCGAAGTACACTCGGATGTCTGGGCTTAAATTGGAAATACTGGTTGGAAGGTTCGTCGATCGCCGACCTCACTTTTAACCCCAGTAGCAATTAGCTATAACACTTAGCTACCTCCTGAAGTGTGCACTGTTGGTCCTTGAACGGAATTACCCCGTAGCTTTTTCTGGACACAGGGTATGGTTGCCCCGTGAAATCAAAATCAATTTGGCCCAAAGCGGCTTACCTCAGGAGCGTTTTCTGGATGAACCCGCTTGAGAGGAAACTTTGCATGCCCGCCGTAAAATCGCCGTAAAACAAGACATGGGCCCAGAGGCTGATGGCATGAGAGGCAAGAATGAAGTTAATAGAACCAGCCCACAGCCACTTGGAAGATGGTCTTCGCAGGAGTATCAATCCGGCAAGTAAGCCTAGCATTAACGCGACAAGCGAGGCATTTGCCTGAAGCCTATTAATAACTCCAGCCTGGGAGATTCTCCCTAACTTATCTGGGTGAGCTGTCGCCATTACTACCGGGAACGAGTCCATAAACTCAAACAAGATGACCAATAGCAACCAGCCCCATGCGTATCTGTTGCCTGAAGTAAGGCGATATCCGTCGGTATTCATTCCTCAGTATACTCCCGCTTCTCCTTGTCGTGTTTGATGAGACTCCCGTTTTTGAAGTGGTTAACGTGACTCCACGTTACGGTGTACCTGAGAAATGGAATCGGAAGAATACTGGCAAACATCGGAGATCGCAGGGTTTTTATTGAAGAGCCGAGTACTTCCGCCTGAGGTACGGACTTGCTCAGCAATGCCGCAAGAGAACGCGCACCTTCCTCTCCTTTGCACTCCGGGTCATCACAGCTGCCTGCGGCTGGACCGCCTGCCTCGCAGCCCAATAGATAAATGCAGGAGTTTGCGGCCATCTTTTCTTTCAGTAGTTTCTCTATGTAGACGCGATCTACCGTGGTGCCCGGACGCCTAGGTATGATGTCCCCCTCGGGGATATTGTTGCCGTATAGGAGCCCTTCTCCACTCAAAACAATTCGAGGCTCCGCTTGCCCAGTTGCGAGATTATGCTTGGTGACCGCACTCAGCAACTCACGGCTTTCCGTGTTCGCCGCGCTTAGCAATTGCACGTCCTGGTTGGCATGGCCGCTTATGCAAAGCTTCCGTATGCTTCCGGCCTTGCGCGTAATTAGATATCTCAAAAGTTCTCTTGAATCGCTCAAGGTCATCTTCTCGCCTTCATTGGAGTATGCGTTAACTTCCAAGCCAATTGGGTCGTTGTTGCTTAAAGGTGAATTGCCGAGCGCTGTGAGTAAATTCACCCCGCCATCCAGCCCAATCGGATCCCGACTTAGCCAGCGCCCTAGCACCGGATTGTACCAGCGGTAACCCATCTGATGGAGGCCGGTGACCTCGTCCCTGACTTGCCCTTGGAAGCCGACGTCCACCCCGGTCGGGCTGATCGCAACAGGAGTGCCGTCGGGAAGCATGCAGCTCATGTCGCCGAAGGCATCGTAGCTGCGGCGCTCGAGGACGTTGCCATCCTCGTCTAGGATTGCGGTGACGCTACCCATGCCGTCAGAGGCCACGTAGTATTTTTTAATAGGCATTGGGGTAGGGTGTATCTTGTCGGCCGGGCTGGGGGTGCCAACTTCTAAAAGAAAGCACGGAAACCATGATAGGGGACAGGTAGGCCCTGAATCAGCGATAGGCAGTGTAAAGGTGCAATGGTGTAAACGTGCACACGTGAAGGCAGGAAGAGGCCATCTCGGGGGCATGGGGTTACGGGATGGGGATGGGGGATGCAGTGCAAACGTGGAAATCGGCCGTTGGCCTGTGCAAAAGTGCAAACCAGACAGAGGGGGTAATCACGGTTTGTTGGTCCAGCCGCGGCTGATTCCTTGAGTGTGTTTACGGTGTCACCCAAATAACCCACCAGAGTCCTGGAATCTATGAAGCCCCTCAAGGAAACGGCATTATCCCATGACTTAGTTCAAAATATTTGAATGCATAAGGCTTTTCAGTCCCTCACTGAACGAACTGGAGATACGAATATGACCTAAAAGGCAAAGTATAAATCCTAAGAGACTAAACCCGAAGCATAGTTTGCGAAGACTGCTTTGTTTGTCTGATACCTTTAGTTGCCAAAATGCGAAAAAAATACTGATCCAGTTACATGCTAGGGTTAAATTTGCGAGAGTATGATTCTGAAATGCTTCCGTATTAAGTGCGCCGGAATCTGAATCGAAGCCCGGTTTTATCATATAGGGAAACAGGAAGAATGTGTTAATGCAAACGATACAAACTAGCCATGTTACTGATTGAGTGATGCGGCTTAAGGTCGTCATTTCTTCCCGAGGATATAGGTGGAGTTGGTCGTTTCATGATATTGCTGTGCCCCATTTTTAAAGCGATTCACGTGGCTCCATCTGATTTCGGAGGTATACCGCATAAAAAGATTCCGCATTCTGATTGTGGGCAAGGTGGAGGCGAAGACCTCCGACTTGGAGACTTTTTTGCTCACAGTTTCGGCAATAGATATCGGGCATTTCCTTCGGCACTCGGGAGTTGCGCAGGACTCGTTGCGCCCGCCCGAATGGCATCCGAATAGGTATATTCTCGAACCTTCCGCCATCTTTCTATTCAGCAGGCCGCCGATATCGGCATCCATCGATCCGTCAGGGTTTTTGCTGACTTTGACACGCCCGCAATCCTCAGGTTTAAAATCTGCGCCCCCAAGGTAAAGCTCCATGCTGTTTTTCCCGGACACAGGGTCGGTGTAGACTGCGCTAAACAGGCGCTCGCTGCTTTCATCGTTATACGCGTCTAGCGACTGGTCTCTTTCGGTGCCATGACCAGATATTTCAAGCCTGATGATGCTATCATCTTTTGCGCAAAGCATGAAGTGGAGCAGGTCTTTAGAGCTCCCTAGCATTTGGACCTTACCATCAGATGTGATTGCATAGGCCTCATTGCCCCAGAGGTCGAGGGCGCTCAGCGGATTGTTATCGAGGGCGATGTTGAGATTTAGACCGCCAGCCAGCCCAATCGGGTCTCGGCTCAGCCAGCGACCAAGGGCGGGGCTATACCATCTGAAACCCATCTGATGGAGGCCGGTGACCTCGTCTCTGACTTGCCCTTGGAAGCCGACGTCCACCCCGGTCGGGCTGATCGCAACAGGAGTGCCGTCGGGAAGCATACAGCTCATATCGCCGAAGGCATCGTAGCTGCGTCGCTCGAGGACGTTGCCATCTTCGTCTAGAATTGCGGTGACGCTTCCCATGCCGTCGGAGGCCACGTAGTAATTTGTGATAGGCATTGGGGTAGGGCGTATCTTGTCGGCCGGGCTGGGGGTGCCAACTTCTAAAAGAAACTAGGGGATTAATGCGAGTGGAGTGGTGGGCGATTGATGGCGACAGGTAGTGCAACGGTGCAAACATGCACAGGTGAAGCCATGTAGAGGCTATCGCGTGGACAAGGGGTTGTGTTGCGGCCGCTGTTAACTTCCCGGTCTCCGGTCCCCCTTGGGTTCGATTGTTATCTGGGTAGGGTCAGCACTGCGTGCTGACCTAGTTGCCTTGGGTAGGGGCGTGGTTTACCGCGCCCTCCTATGGCGGAGGACGCGACGCAGTCGCGCCCCTGCCTCGAAAAGCACGCCGCAGCGCGGCGTCACAACCCCTAGCCAACCATACTCCAGCCCACCTGTCCCCTTGATGTTGTTTGCACGTTTGCACAGGCCAACGGCCGATTTGCTCCTTTGCACTGTCGCTAACGTTCTTCCCCCAACCCCTACTTAAACATCACGCCCATCCACGTTTTCGTGAAGGGGAGGGCGAGGTGGTCGAGGCGGGTGACGAGGAAGGCGGCTTCGATTTCTTCTTCGGGATGTCCGTCGAGGAGCTTGGCTTCGGCGAGCGCGCGGTGCGCCCGGCGGGCGGCGTCGCGGACTTGCGCGTGCTTGAGGAAGTGCACGAGGGTGACGGTCCCGGCGACGACGGCGAAGACGCTCATGGTGATGAGTGGGCGGCCGTGGCTCACGAGCAAGGCGATGAGCAAGAGCGGCCAGCCGTTCCCCCAGAGGACCATGAAGGCGTCCCATGAAGCCAGACTGCCGAGTTTGCGGTCGCGGTGCTGCAACGCGTGTCCGGCGAGCCGCCCCGCGCGGGCGATGTCGAAGAGGCGCTTGCCGTGGTAGATCTTGCTGGAGAGTTTGATGGCGGGTTCGCCCGGCGAATAGTTATCCGCGAAGAGGATGTGCGATTCGTCGACGTCGACTTGCGGGATCTCGCCACGCAGGAGGATGATCTTGGCGGCTTGTTCGCCGTTGATGCCACGGACGAGGAGAACGCGGCCGAACTTCGCTTCGAGCGCCTTGAGCCGATTCCAGGCAATCCACGGTGCGGCCAAGGCCAGCCCCCCGAAGAGGCAGACGATCAGCAGAATCTTGGTTTCCGGGGGCATCGGCCCAAACCCTGTGCTTTTACGGAGGTTCCTTCAAGGACGGACCTAAGCCCTTTTGGTATAAGGTCGATTAGAAGCCGTGGTGAATCAGGCCCGCTGGGCGAGGGGCGTTGACCCGTGGTAGGCGAATTGTCTAATGCTCTCATCATGAATCCCGAACTCGTCCGGAGCTACCTGGTCGGCCTGCAGGATCGCCTCTGCGGTCTCATCGAGGAAGTCGACGGCAAGGCCAAGTACATCACCGACGAATGGACCCGGGCTGAAGGCGGTGGCGGTCGTACGCGCGTGATCTCCGGCGGCACAGTCATGGAAAAGGGCGGGGTAGCTTTTTCGGACGTCCGCGGCAGCAAGCTCCCGCCGTCCGCCACGCATAGCCGCCCCGAACTCGCGGGCCGTGGCTTCCGCGCCATGGGCGTGTCGGTCGTCCATCACCCGCTCAACCCGTACGCCCCGACGTCGCACATGAACGTGCGCTTCTTCTGCACCGACGGCCCCGATCCCGTCTGGTGGATGGGCGGCGGTTTCGACCTGACGCCTTATTACGGCTTCGAAGAGGACGCCCGTTCCTGGCACCAAGCCGCGAAGACGGCCACGGGCGCGAACTACGCTAAGTTCAAGGCCTGGTGCGACGAGTACTTCCTGCTCAAGCACCGCGGCGAGTCGCGCGGTATCGGCGGCATCTTCTACGATGACTTCACCGAGGGTGGCTTCGAACAGGCCTTCGCCCTCATGCAGAAGGTCGGCGATGCCTACGGCCCCGCTTACGCCGAAATCCTCCGCCGTCGCGCCCAGACCCCCTACGGGGACCGGGAGGTCGAGTGGCAGGAGATCCGCCGCGGACGCTACGTCGAATTCAACCTCGTCTTCGACCGTGGGACCATCTTCGGCCTGCAGTCTGGCGGCCGGACCGAGTCGATTTTGATGTCCCTGCCGCCCCGCGTGCAGTGGCGTTACTGCCACCAGCCCGTCCCCGGGACCCCGGAGGCAGAACTAATCTCGCATTATCTGAAACCACAGGATTGGGTGAAGGAGTCTTGATGAACTCCCGCGACCGCTTCCTCGCCGCCCTCCAACGCCAGCCCCATGGCCGCCCGCCGGTCTGGATCATGCGTCAGGCTGGCCGTTACCTGCCTGAGTACCGCGCGTTGAAGGCGAAGTCCGACTTCCTGACCATGGTGCGCACGCCCGACCTGGCGGTCGAGGTGACGCTGCAGCCGCTCCGTCGTTTCGCGAAGCTCGATGCGGCGATCCTCTTCAGCGATATCCTCGTCATCCCCGAAGCCCTCGGCGTTGGTTACCGTTTCCGTGACGAAGGCGGCATCGCCATGGAGCGTGCGCTCTCGACTGAAGCCGACCTCGCCACGCTCGACGTGAACGGTGCCGCAGAGCGTCTTAATTACGTCTACGAAGCCCTCCGCCTCCTCCGCAAGGAACTGGGCATGAACAAGGCCCTCTTGGGGTTTGCCGGTTCACCTTGGACGCTGGCCTGTTACCTCGTCGAAGGCGGCGGCTCGGAAGATTTCCCGAAGACCAAGGCCTTAGTGAAGTCGAACCCGCGCATGATGCACCGTCTCCTCGAGACGTTGGCCACGGCGGTCGCCGAATACCTCACGCGTCAGTTCGCCGCCGGCGCCGACGCCATTCAGATTTTCGACAGTTGGGCCGGTGCCTTGGACGGCGCTGACTACGAGGAGTTCTCGTTGCGCTACATTCGGGCTGTCTTGGAGCGCCTCCCGAAGGCCGCCCCCGTGATCCTTTACGCCAAGGGCAAGTCCCCGCAGGCGGAGGCCTTGGCCCGCACCGGCGTTCCGTGCCTTGGCGTCGACTGGACCATGCCGCTTTCGCAGGTCCGGGCCCTCGCGGGCCGTCCGATTTGCCTCCAGGGTAACTTGGACCCGACGTTCATGCCAGGTGAGCCTGCGGCGGCCGCGGCGGCCGTCCGTGCCATCCTACAGGACAATGCCGGTGACCCGGGACACATCTTCAACCTCGGTCACGGCATCACCCCCGACGCGCGCATTGAAACCTTCCAGGCGGTCGTGGATGAAGTGACTAAGGAGTAGGATAGGGGATAGGGGATAAAGATGCGTAGACCCATGAAACCAGGTAGGGCGATCACTGCGTGATCGCCTAGTTGCATCACTTTTGAAGACGAAGGTTGGGCGAGCGTGGCCTACCCGTTCGCGTTCGCGAACGTCGATGGCCTTCTCAGGAGATAAGCCACATCGGGCAGCCCCAAGTCCGTTCGCGAACGGACGCGACGCAGTCGCGCCCCTACCTTATTCCGCTTGCTGCCTCTTCCCAACCGCTCGCCGCCGACCGCCTCTCACTCCCTATGGCAACACGCGGTGCTGCCCCTGCCCATCCCCCTTTGCCTCCCCCCTCTACCCCTATCATTTGACTTCCCCTGCATTTCTCTTCCTCCTTTCCCCATGTCCCGTAAAGGTATCCTGCTGCTGAATCTTGGTTCGCCGAAAAGCACCTCCGTGCCCGACGTGCGCAACTACCTGCGCGAATTCCTGAATGACGACCGCGTCATCGATTATCCGGCCGCTTTGCGCTGGATCCTCTTGGAAGGCATCATCCTCCGGACCCGCCCGAAGAAGAGTGCCGCGGCTTACGCGAGCGTCTGGACCCCTGAAGGTTCGCCCTTGGTCGTCACGACTGACAAGCTCCGCGCTAAACTGGAAAAGGCGACTGGCCTACCCGTCATCATGGGCATGCGCTATGGCACGCCTTCCTGTGCGGAAGCCGTCGCGCAGGTCGTGGCTGCGGGGATTGATGATTTGTTCGTGATGCCGCAGTACCCGCATTACGCGATGTCCTCCTACGAGACCGTCGTCGTGAAAGTCCAGGAAGAGCTCGCTCGCCTGGCCCCGGGCGTGAAGTACCACGTCCTGCAACCTTTCTACAACGACCCCGCGTACATTGACGCCTTGGTCGAATCCGCGCAGCCTTGGTTGAGCAAGCCCTTCGATAAGTTGTTGTTCTCTTACCACGGCCTGCCGGAGCGCCATTTACGCAAGGGGGACCCTTCGAAGGCCCATTGCATGAAGATGAAGGATTGCTGCTCCCATTACAGCCCATGTCAGGCCACCTGTTATCGCCACCAGTGCGTTGAGATGACGCGTCTGTTCGTGGCCGCTGCGGGCCTCAAGGAATCGCAATATGAGCTCTCCTTCCAATCGCGCTTAGCGGGGGAGAAGTGGGTGTCGCCTTACACCGACAAACGCCTCGAGGCTTTGCCGGAAGAAGGTACCAAGAACCTCTTGGTCATGTGCCCCGCCTTTACCTCGGACTGTCTGGAGACCCTCGAAGAAATTCGCGAAGAAGGTAAGGAAACCTTCATCCATGCGGGCGGTGAGCACTTCGAGCAAATCCCGTGCCTTAACGATTCGGACATCTACGTGAAGTATCTCGTCAACCGCGTCGCGACCTGGAAGCCCGATCATCGGTAAGACGGCGAAGACGCTTGCTGACCTTCCGGTCCCCGGTCCCCCTTTTCATTCTTCCGAGGGCTTGGCCCTCGGGTAGGGGCAGCACCACGTGCTGCCCTAACTTCCCTGTGTTGCCTAAGCGCCATCCGCTACCCGCTGCATTATTCATGGGGTAGGGGCGTGGTTTACCGCGCCCTCCTCCAGTGGCGGGCAAGGCGAAGCCTTGCCATAGGGTATTAGAGCGGGCCAACAAACCCGCATAATTATTATGGTAAAAGGAAAAGTCGACTGGCTGCATCCGCGAGGATCAGGAGACATAGCACCACGCAAACTGCGCTATAGTATTTCAACAGGCCGCGGCTTGTACCAAAAAGATAGATAAAACTTGCTGCCGCCATCGCTTCGCTGATGAAAGTCATCGTCAGGAGTAGTCCGTATGTAGGACTAGCCACGTTGTCCGTAATCGCCCCTAAGATAAGTGCGGCGGTGGCGATGATCGGCACGAATGCTTTCATCGCGAACTGCCGGTTCCGCTTGCACTCGATGAAGTGCTGCTTGAGTTGCTCGAAGAGAAGATTCTACGAAAGAAACTGCGAGATGCGGGCACTCGTTTGGGCGGCGTGCATTCCTTGCAGTTATACTTCTTCTTCGCTTTCTCAAACTCATCTTGGCTGTATGTTCGGCAAGTCGTCGCTCCATACCATTTCCTCTCATCCTTGTGGTAATCCTCCTGCAAGTGCTTGCGAAATTCGGTATCTTGTTCCGGTGTTGTCTTCGTGTATTTTTCGATTTCCCCGCCTGTGTTAACGTCTACGTAGATGCCCGCATTCCAGATTACGAAACCATCAGTTCCGAAGCTCTGAGAGTAATAATTGCCGAGCGGATTGCCGACATTAATGCTTTGATGCGCGTTCGGTTCGTCTGCGGAAGGGCCTTCAATCCAAATGTCTAATCCGTATGGGTCGGTGTGAGTGGTGGGGCTGTTAACTGTAAAAGCATCAAGATTTACCCCGCCCGCTAGCCCAACTGGGTCCTGGCTCAACCAGCGGCCCAGCACAGGGCTATGCCAACGGTAGCCCATCTGATAGAAACCGGAGACCTCGTCCCTGATCTGGCCCTGAAAACCGACGTCCACGCCTGTCGGGCTGTTCGCGACAGGCGTGCCGTTGGGTAGCATGCAGGTCATATCGCCGAAGGCGTCGTAGCTTCGGCGCTCGAGGATGTTGCCATCTTCGTCTAGGATTGTGGTGACGCTACCCATGGCGTCTGAGGCCACGTAATAATCTGTTATACGCATTGGGGTAGGGCTTATCTTGTCGGCCTGACTAGGTGTGCCAACTTCTAAAAGAAAGCAGGGAATTAAAGCTAGGCAACGCGAGAGCTGAAGTATGCCCGCAGGGCTTGGGCTGCGGCCTACGGCCGCTTACTCATATTGCGGTCTCCGGCCCCCTTTATATTCTTCCGATGGCCTTACCTTGGGGAGGGTAGCACTCCGTGCTGGCCTAGGTCCGCCGCATTGTAGTCAATGTCAGGGGTGCCTGCGTGGCGTTCGTGCAAGGACTTCTGTGCAACTTTAGTTCAAAAGGGCACGCGCTACGTAGAAATCTGACAGGTGGGCCTCAGGTGCTTTGTGATGTGGGTCCGAAATCTAATAATTCCAAGTTACCTTAATAATAGATCCCACTGGGTCGGCAAGCCGTGACTATCCCGTCGGTCGACCTAACACACCCGCACATCAACGCTAGTGAGGGTCGATCAACATCAATAGGTAGAAGCGAAGGGCGGTTAAGATGACGGATAGAGTTAAAAGGCGCCATTTGTACACATCGAGAAACGAGCCTCGCCAGAATATGCCTACGATTCCAGCCAGCGAAAGTGCCCACACGACCAAAGTCAGGTTTAGGATCAGCGTGGCTGGGGACTCGTCCCTGCTGGCCATCGTATGCAGCTGTATATTGCTTGCTCCAGCAAACAAGGCACAGGCTAAACCAAGCAGCACTCCAAGCAATGCCTGCAGGTATTTTTTCATGCGGTTCATTGCCTTACTCCATCTATGTAGGTGTCGTCCGGCCCTAGGGAGGTGTTATTCATCGACGGGATCGGGGTCGTCTTGTGGCTCAAGCGATACTTTCGTAATAGACTCTCCCAGAGGCTGCTGGGATGGAGGTTGAATGCAGCCCAGCGGTGTCCTTCTACTTTGATTCCGGGCCCCAGCTGTTCACTGATCCTTTTACTGATGCTGAACGTTTCGATGGTTCCGTTGGTCGTCCTACTGTTTTCGTTGCATGCTGTATTGCAGCCATCGAGGATTATCCTGGAGCGCTCGCGCATCTTGCCGTTCAATAGGGTTTTAAGTGGGATGATTTGGAAGCCGAGGGATTTGCCCTGAAGGTGGACGTCGTTGTTTCCACCAAATACCGCTATCTGCTCGATGGTCGGGTCGGCATCGTCCAAGCCCTGGAACTGTCCATTCGCATGGCCTGTGAACTTTATTTTGAGTATAGAGCCGTCTTCGCACCTGGTAATCGCCTCCTTAAACTCCCGTGCAGTTTTTCCGACGGTCACCGTTGTCCCGCCGTTCGTCTGAATCGATTCTACCGTGAATAATTCTCCCCGGGGGTCGAGAAGGCTAATTGGATTATCGCCTGCAAATGCCGCCCAATTTACCCCGCCGTCCAGCCCAATCGGATCACGACTTAACCACCGCCCAAGTACCGGATTATGCCAGCGATACCCCATCTGGTACAGCCCGGTAATCTCTTCGCGTACTTGCCCTTGGAAGCCAACGTCCACTCCGGTCGGGCTGGTCGCAACGGGAGTGCCGTCTGGCGCCATGCACGTCATCGCTCCGAAGGCGTCGTAACTGCGGCGCTCTAGGAGGTTGCCGTCTTCATCCAGGATGGCCGTGACACTGCCCATGGCGTCAGAGGCCACGTAGTAATCTGTGATGCGCATCGGGGTAGGGCTTATCTTGTCGGTCGTGCTAGGTGTGCCAACTTCTAAAAGAAAGCACGGAATTAAAGCTAAGCAACGCGTGAGCTGGCGTATGCTCGCAGGGCTTGGGCTGCGGCCTACGGCCGCTTACTTATATTCCGCTCGCCCCTTTTTTTCATTCTTACGAGGGCTTTGCCCTCGGGTAGGGTCAGCACTGCGTGCTGACCTAGGTCCCTCTGTTGCCTCTGCGCCATCCGCTATCTGCCTTATCCTTCATGGGGTAGGGGCGTGATTTACCGCGCCCTCCTAAACTGCAGGGCAAGGCGAAGCCTTGCCCTGCCGGAGACAACAGGCCGCGTTGGTCTTCTTCATCTATTGGCGAACGGACGCGACGCAGTCGCGCCCCTACCTGAACGTCATAACCCGCAACCCGTGACGATCTCAACGGCGGTTGCGCTCATTAGCATCTACTGGCTGAACACGTAGTTTTTGTGGGTAACTTGCCGCGCAAACATGCCATTACCACAACAACTTTATATGTACCTCAACGACGTCCGTTGTAGCGGGGTCGTAGGCGGCTAGTATGTAGTAGTAGGGGAGCCCTTCTTTTGCCCAACATGCGTAGCTGAGCGGTTTGGGTGGGGCCGGGATTTCGAAGATGCGGTATAGCTCGGCGGTCTTAAAATCTTGATAATTACTGAAATTACTTGTCGGGGGACCGAGCTGAGTGTTGTAGGCGGCCAGTTTCTGATTGGACTCGTGGAGTTTCCTTGTCGTGTTGCGCTCGCGTACTCCTGGGATGGCGATGGAAATTACGGCCGAAAGCATGAGTCCAACTGCCAATATAATGACGACTATAATGGCCGTTTTTGGTTTCATATTGGTTTACACCTTAAAGGGTCAGCGACGCTTCGCATCCCCAACAAGGGGGCATGGCTTTTCGTGCGGTTTTGACGGGCCCAATTTCTTAAGGCATTTCTTAATGGTCTCAACCAAGGCTTGTCGGCAGTTATTGGAGAAGGTGTCGTACCTATCGATAGTGGGCCAATTCAGCTTGATGCATTCCTTGAACATTTTTGCGTCAATGTTGTTCGGTATCCGCAGAGGTATTACTTTATCTCCTTCTTTATTGTAAGTCCCTCCTCCATTGGCGAATCTACTACCGTCGTCCAGGACTAGGAAGAAATGGTCCATGTAGCCTAATGCAACATAAGTGAGGCAGGTCGAAGCGATTGGCCTGACTGGCTCTATGGGGCGAGAATGAATCTCACCGATGGTTTGGTTCCCCTCGGGGGCCATAGGTATGGTGGACCAAGCGCTAAAAGGTACAGATGCTTGTAGGCCAAATTGGTCACTGGTTGACATGGGGTTATTGAGCAAGAATGCGCTCCAATTAACTCCGCCATCCAGCCCAATCGGATCCCTGCTTAGCCACCGTCCAAGATCCGGCGAGCACCAGCGGTAGCCCATCTGGTACAGCCCTGTGATCTCTTCGCGTACTTGCCCTTGGAAACCGACGTCCACTCCGGTGGGGCTAGTTGCTACGGGCGTGCCGTCTGGCGACATGCAGGCCATCTCGCCGAAGGCGTCGTAGCTTCGGCGCTCGAGGATGTTGCCATCTTCGTCTAGGATTGTGGTGACGCTACCCATGGCGTCTGAGGCCACGTAATAATCTGTGATACGCATCGGGGTAGGGCTTATCTTGTCGGTCGGGCTAGGTGTGCCAACTTCTAAAAGAAACCCACCCATGCATCGAGAAAGTAGGGGCGCGACTGCGTCGCGTCCGTTCGCGAACGGACTTGGCTAGCCCGATGTGGTTTGTCACCCGGTAGGGCCATCGACGTTCGCGAACGCGAACGGGTAGGGGCGTGGTTTACCGCGCCCTCCTCCAGCGGAGTGCAAGGCGAAGCCTTGCCCCTACCAAATGATAGAGGAGGCCAGGCCGGCCTAACCTAACCCAAGGAGGGCGCGGCGAAGCCACGCCCCTACCTTAGGATGACGTTAGGACAGCACGTGGTGCTGTCCTAACCATTAAATCACCAACCAAATCGCCGCGAAGGCGGTGAGGATGGCGAGCGTGGTTTCAAAGGCGTCCTGCTTGATGCGCTTGAGAATCTGCCAGCCGAGGAAGATGCCGAGGAAGACGCCGGGGAGGAGGACGAGGTTCGTCCACAAGGAGGGCGCGGTGATGAGTCCGACGGAGTTGCTGAAGGGCAACTTGAAGAGGTTGATGAAGAGGAAGAACCGGCAGAAGACGCCCAGGTGCTCGCGCTTCTCGAGGCGCTGCGAGAGCAGGAAGACGGTCATGACGGGGCCGGCGGCGTTGGCGATCATGGTGACGGTCCCAGCGAGGAAGCCCATGCCGTGCGCAAAACCGCGATGCTCCGTGAGCGCAAGGAACTGCTCGCGGCGGCGGCGGAGGATGAAATTGAAAGCGAGGAGGCCGAGGATGATCCAGCCGATGACCACCCGCGCGACGGCGTTATCGATGCGGTCCAAGAGCAGCCATCCGACGATGACGCCGGCGATGGCGGGCGGCATCATGGGCACGATCTGCCGCCAACTGCCGCCCTTGCGGTTGATCAGGAAGCCGAGGAGGTCCGCGACGATCAGCAGCGGCAGGACGAGTCCGACCGAGGGTTTGGCGCCGAAGATCCACGCCATGATGACCACGTTGAGCGTGGCAGTGCCAGCGAGGCCTGACTTCGACAGCCCGATGCACATCGCCCCGAAGAGGGCGAGGAGCAGCATCCAGCCGTTCGCGGGCAGGAGGGTGTGGGCGGAGAGCCAGTCGAGCATCCGGGGCTACTTACCAGCGCCAGTGTCGAATACCAAGACTTCAAATGGCTCGAGCGTGACGGTCACTTTCGCCCCCGCCACGAGACGCAAGGAGCGCAGGCGCTGGTCGGCATAGGGCGAACGGAGGTCAAAGGCCGGGGTGGCTGTCCGGGGCTCGTTCGGCAGGTCGAAGACAACGTCCGCGTCCAACTCGATCGTCCGCGGCTGGTCATCCGGATTGCGGAGCATGAGCGTCGCCGCGCGCGGGTTCCAAGCAGCGTAGCCGTAAGGCTCCAGCTTCAGGGGGTCGCCACCGACCCAATGCGCATCGCGGAGGACGTCTGCATGGGCATGGGCCCACTTGGCCGAAGCGGCGACATGGTCCCAAGCCGCTGGGGTCATCATCGAGGGCGTGAGGTAGAGTTCCTGCAGGGAGGCGCCGTTGGCGAAGTAGGAGCGGACCTCGTTCTTCAGGTCGTTGCCGGCCTTGCCGACCTTGTCGCCTTGGAAGGCGCGGCCGTGGACGACGCCATGGTGCATGACGGAATTCAGCGGGTAGAGTGGGGAGGCTTGGACGAAGAGCTTGTGGCAGTAGCCATCGCGGAAGGTCAGCCACTTCTCGCGGTCGTCGCCCTTGCCGGCCCAGCCGACGTCGGCGCTGTGCATGCGCCAGGTGGTGTCGACGTGGTTGAGCCAGAACGGCGAGGGCCACGTGCCGACGGTGACGTTGATGAAGACCTCGGGGTTCTCGACCCGCAGGCGCTTGGCGACGTCGAGCAGGGCCATGAAGTGCGGGCTGACGCCATCGCCGGCGCGGTCCCATTTGAAGGAGTTCACTCCGCCTTCGCGCATGAGCTCGAGGCAGCGGTCCGTGAACCACTGGCGGTACTTCGGATACGAAAGGTCGAGCTTCGCGCCTTCCGGGATGAGGCCGAGCTTCTGGGCGTGGGCGGTGCGTTCCTTGTCGCCGCCGTAGCCGCCGAGCGGCGAGATCCAGATACCGAGGTGCGCACCGAGGGGCTCCATCTTCGCCTTGGTGCCGGCGAAGCCCAAGGGGAAGCGCTTCGTGTTTTCGATCCACAGGCCCTTGCCGGGGTTATCCCAGCCATCGTCGACGAGGTAGGACTGCACGGGCACGCCACGCTTCTTCACGAGCTCGGTGTCGAAGGCCCGGACGACGTCGAGCATCTTGGGCTCGTCGACGCTGAAGCCGAGGTCGTACCAGCAGTTGTAATGCAGGAACGGTTGCGATTGGCGGGCGCGTTCGCGTTCAATGTAGCGCAGGAAGGAGCGGCGCAGCTGACCACCGGCGACGCCGACGACGGAGCCGAAGGCGTAGGACTGGGTCGGGTTGAGTTCGAGCGCGCAAGCGAAGGCGATGCGTGCGCCCGTGGCTCCTGTTCGGTTCGTCGCGCCGGGCATCTCCACGCCCGCGAAGAAGCCGGAGCCCGCCACGGGGCAACCCGGGGCCGTCCCGATGGTGGTGAGGTTGGGTAGGCGCAGGTCAGCGAACTCCACGCCTTGCAGCGCGAAGGCCTGTTTAGGTGAGGCGAGTGCAATGGTCTGGCGGAAGTAGTGGGCACCGTTGCGGAGTTCGGCGCGCCAGCGGACGCGGACGCCTTGCGGAGAGGTCAGTTCAGCTTCGAGGGCTTGGCCGTCCGTCATCGTCGCAGCCTTGGGCGGGGACGTGAGGGTGAAACTTGAGGCGGCCAGGTCGCCGGCAGGGAAGGGCGAGAGCTGCGGGGACTTTATTTGCTCACCTTTAGCGGTGGTGAGGTTGAACGTCCCGCGCTTGTCGCGGACGCCGACGAGGATGAAGCTCACGCCCTCTTCCCAGATGAGCGCGATGGCTGGGCTCCAGGACATCGCGCTATCGGTGCCCTTATCGATGCTGGCGCTGAAACGCGTCGTGCCGGCCTTCCAAGCGTATTCCTGGGTCGCGGCACGGTTGGCCGGGGCTTTGAAGGCATAGGCGTCGCGCTCGCCGGCGGGTTGGAGGTTGAAGACGCGGCTTTCGCCGACGTCGCCCGCTTCGCCACCGCTGTCCTTGGCGAGAGCCTTAAGGTTCATCTTGCCGACGCGGACGAGCTTCGGCTCGCCGGGGAAATCTGCGCGGTGGAACTCGCCGAGCGTGGCCCAGCCCTTGCCGTCTTGCCCGACGCGAACGATGACCTTGTTCGTGGTGAGCTCGACCTCGACTGGGAAGCTCCCGTCGCCTTGGGCGGTGGGCTTAGTGGTCAGGCGGAAGACCTCGGCTTTGGATTGGTCGAATGTTTGGCCGGTGATGCCGTTGCGCAGCGTGGCGGGACGGAGCTGTCCGTCGCGAAAGGACCAGCTGGCGGAAAGGACGCTATTCTGCAGGCCAATCGTTTGTGCGTCCGACTTGGTAATCTCCGCCTTGCCCGGGGGCGGCCCGGCGAAATCGATGTCCGGGTTGGTCGGGATCGCGAAGGCGAACGTGGAAGCTAGGCAGAGCAGGGCAGACGGCAGGAGGCGCATTGTGGCGGTAAAATGCGCTTAGCCTACTTCGCCCGTACGGGTGGTTTCTTCGGCCTTCCAGAAGCGGTAGCGCACTTCATAGCCCTCGGGTACGTAGACCACGATGGGCAGGCGGCTGTTGTAGCGGACTGGCCCGTGGGGCATGAGCGTCACGAACTGCTGCACCTTGGGTTGGTTGGGGTCGACCCCGATGCGGGTGGAGATCATGCCGTCCGCCTTGATCTCGGCGCGGTAGAACGTGTAGCCCCAGCCTTGGACCGTGCGCTCCTCGATCGTGCCCATCAGCGCGACGCGATTGACCCCGTCGGTTTCCATCATCTTGCCCACGATCAATTCGACCTTCCAGGAGAACTCGTCCTTCTGTGCATCCAGATGAATCACGACACGCTTCATTCCCTTTTCGGCGGCCGGGTAGGCCTTCTGCCAAGAACTCGCGTCATCCGGGCGGGCGTGGAGTGAGGCTGAGCTAAAGAACGTCAGCAGGGCAAGGCAGGCGAGGGGTAGCAGGCGAAGCATCCTGCGATGCTGTGACCTTCGCTTAGACCCTGCAACGATGCAAATGAGGTAGGGGCAGCACCACGTGCTGTCCTAGGGTCTTTATGGGTAGTGGCACGACGGCGAAGCGTCCGTCGGTCATCAAGGGTAGGGGCGTGGTATACCGCGCCCTCCTAAGGTGGAGGGCAAGGCGAAGCCTTGCCCCTACCTAGATGCGGCTAGGTCAGCACGTAGTGCAGACCCTACCCGAGGCATGTCAGAGTGTTTGTTAGAGTTCCGCTTTCCGGACAAAACCAAAGGGGCGATTACCCGTTCATGGTTATCGCCATAGTTCCGGTTGGCGGGCGTCGACTCTAGGTGCAGCTTAACCGTAGCACTTAACCACCCCCTGAAATGCGCGATGCTGGACCAAAAACAGAATTATCCCAATTTCAGCTGGCACATCCTGGCTTGTCCCGCTCACAGCTATTTTTCGTCTCCTGCTTTCTTGGACAGCGATGTTTGAATCCTTCTGGATACCTCGTTTTTATGAAGACTCCAATTTTTGTATGCATCGCTTGTGGGGTCGGCTGGAGCTGTTAAATTCAGGACAGTCTTGTCACCGAGAAGTCGCACTATTGCTTCATCATATAACTCAATGAAACGCTTTCCGTCTGGGTTCTCTGCTAGTCCAACTGTTTCCCTGTACCTAACAAGGCCGTCAGCTCTCATTGCTATGATTCCAAGGGTTTCCTTCAAGTCTTCTCGTTGCAGGTCTGGGTCAGACAGTTGGATGACGCTACTCATGATCTGCGCTTGGCTTTCAAGTTTTGCTTCGCGCACTGCAATCATGGTGCGCTCTTCTGAGATTAGAGCGCTAATTGTACCTCCTATAATTAGTCCAATTACAAGTGAGGTCGTTAGGGGCAGCCAGTATTTAAGGGACATTTTCATAGATTCTCATCGTCAACAGTTTTCATCAGTGGGAACTACTGAGTCTGCTGGCTTGGTTTGCTCAATCTTCCTTAGAATGACCGCCTTTTGATGATTGGTCAGTTGAGAGAAGGCCGCAGTTGGGAGCGTTTCTCCAAATAGCCATGATAAGCCTGCGCTACTTATTGTTGTTGATACGGGGTTTGATAGTCCGCCGAAGTCGACCACGGCCGGTAGCCCTTCGTTTTGAGGCAAATTAATCTTACCGGTCTCTCTCTCGACTTTAAGTTTAATTTCTTTACTGCGTTTGAAGCTAAAGGGAAGGCACCACCAGTCGCATTCGCATTCGATTTTGAAAGTACGACTCCATTTTACTTCAACATGATTTAGTATGCTGGTGCTACCGAGGTTAGTTGTTTTTGGGGTGAGATTTGCAGTCCATTTGGTAGTGGGGGTTGCTGACATAAGCTGGCAGGATAAGCCGCTGGGATCTGATTCTGAGATGGGCGTATTCGCTGCAAAGGATTGGAGGTTCACTCCTCCATTAAGCCCAATTAGATCTAGGCTAAGCCACCTTCCCAGCGCCGGATTATACCAACGATACCCCATCTGGTAGAGGCCGGTCACGTCATCGCGGATTTGACCCTGGAAGCCGACGTCCACTCCAGTGGGGCTCTCCGTGACTGGGGTGCCATCCGGCGTCATGCAGGTCATCGCTCCGAAGGCGTCGTAGTTACGCCGCTCGAGGACGTTGCCGTCCTCGTCTAGGATGGCCGTCACGCTTCCCATGGCGTCTGAGGCCACGTAGTAATCTGTTATGGGCATTGGGGTATGTGGAATGATGTTCGCCAAAGTACGGGTGCCAACTTCTTTAAATATCTTATGTGCACGGCGGTGGGTGGGGGCTGAATGGTGCGTTCCGGCAAATCCTAAGGCACTTCACGGAGGCCGCAGCGGCCTTAGCCAGGCCTTTATTGGCATAATGACCAACGCGTGGGTGGATCCCTGTTATACCTAGCCCCGGAAGAATAAGGTGCCCGGTAAGAGCTTTCACAGTTTCAGGCATACCATGGTCACCAACCTGGAGAGCCGGCAGATCGCCGAGAACGTACGCATGCGCATGGTTGGCCATGCCAACGCCAACGTCCACCGGATCTATTCCCATGATGATTGGAGCGCTATAACCTCTGCTATAAACGGGCTTCCAAGTCTCAGTGCCTAATTGCGAAGGACGTCCGCCATTTGTCCCGCTTTGTGAACCTTTCAAATGAACGTCGCTGGACCAAAAAACCGTGACCATCCCACGGCATCCGCACCCTCTACATCGACCCGGGCTCGCCCTGGCAGAACGGCTACGTCGAGTCCTTTAACTCCCGCTTCCGGGACGAGTGTCTCAACGGCGAGCAGCTCTACACGCTCTCCGAGGCCCGCGTCGTCATCTCCGACTGGATCGCCGTCTATAACGAGGAGCGTCCCCACGGCGGGGTGGGCTACCTCACACCCAACGAGGCCGCTGCGCGGCCTAGGGCCTCCGGCCCGTGTGCTTGACACTAAAACTCTCTAAAAGCAGTGTGGCCGGCACAGCCCCAGCATATCAAAGCGCTGGCACAACAGGCGGACACCGCGCAGGAGAAAATTATCGCGGAAATCAGTACTTTTTCATGGTTGCAAGTATTTTTAAGGCCAAACTTGGAATATCGTCTCCTGGATTCCTGAAGAACCAAGCGTGCGCAAACTTAGGCGACTTATCTGTATTCAACATGATGAGGAATTCGATCCGCTCTGTTTTTCCTGAAAAACTGGATGTTTTTTTCGCTTTAACATCAGGAAAACTAATTTCATTTACATTTAACTCCACATCGAATGACGAGGTGTCAGGGTGGTCTCCTGTATAAATAAATAGCACGGTTGACTTGCCGCTAGTCAGGTTGAGTACTTTGAAGTCTGGACCGTTGGTTGTTTTGACGGAAAGCTCGCGAGGCACTTTGACCTTATATCCGCCACCTATTGTCACGCTATAGTAGTCATCTTTGATGTTAGAGTCGGAAGCGAACAATATTGTTATGAAAGTAAAATTTAAAAGGAAGTAGAGATGACTCATGTCATTTTAGGGGAGGGTTGTTTCTGATTATTTGTTCAATTTGTGCCTCGGATATTATTGTGCCGCCGTACTCATTCATAATGTTCTTGGGTGCATCAGGAGAGGGCTGGTCGGGTTTAATGTACAGATCTGGAAGTTTCATTAGATGGCCGGCTTCATGAGCTGCAGTCCATGGCGTAGCTTGAGCGGGGTCGCCTGAAATTACGCCAGTTATGCTTTCGTTGGCATTTATGAAGCCGTACGCTTGCTTGCTTGGGACTTTACTGGGGACTTCTATGATGTTTCTCTTCTCTTGTGGTAGGTCAAATCTCTTTGTTACCTTGGTTTTGACCCTGTACTTGCCGAATTTACCAGTCCAACACTTTTCAATTTCCGCGTCGAATTCAGCGATGCGCTTCGGTGTTGCTCCTTTACCTCTATACGTGATTGGCAGTTCGATTGTCACTTCGTCGCCATCTACGGTAACATAGGCTACAAGACCTAGTGGATCTCGATCAATAATTGGGGCATTGTTGCAGAATTTGTAGACGTTGGTGCCTCCGTTTGTTCCAATAGGATCTTGGCTAATCCAACGACCTAGCACAGGATTATACCAGCGACACCCCATCTGGTAGAGGCCAGTCGCCTCATCGCGAATCTGCCCCTGGAACCCGACGTCCATCCCTGTGGGGCTAGCTGCGATGGGGGTGCCGTCGGGCGCCATGCAGGTCATCTCGCCGAAGGCGTTGTAGGTGCGGCGTTCAAGCACGTTGCCGTCCTCATCTAAGATGGCCGTCACGCTTCCCATGGCGTCTGAGGCCACGTAGTAATCTGTTATGGGCATTGGGGTATGAAAATACTCTGTGTAAAAGACACCCCTGTCAACGTCTGTGGTCTGCTAATGTATTATTGTAAAGGCATGGCATTGGGGTATCCACAATCCCATGCGCCCCAAACTGCAGACGGTTTCCCGGCAATTAGGTCAGCGAAGCCCTACGTCCTTTTGCGGAACGGTCAGAAAAGGTCCACGAAAGGAAAAGGCCCGCATCGTAGTGGCGATCTGCAGCCACGGGGGAGGTCGCGAGCGGCGTGAGGCGGTCCGCCGGACCTGGTGATCGGGGACGGTTTGTGGGGCCAACCGTAATGTTACAGTTGGGTCGCTTCGAGTAAGGTAGTTTTGGAGGGTTCTTGTGTCAAGCACCCGGGCCGCAGGCCCGGTTCCCGCCCCGTGAACTCGTACGGCGTGAGGTAGCCGATGGCGCCGTGTGGCCGGTAGGCGTTGTAGTCCTCGACCCAGTCGGCGATGACGACCCGGGCCTCGGTGAGCGTGTAGAACTGCTCGCGGTCAAGGAGCTCTTTACGGAAGGAGGCGTTGAAGCTTTCGATGAAGCCGTTCTGCCACGGCGAGCCCGGGTCGATGTACAGGGTCTTGATGTTCCGCAAGGCCAGGCCCTCGCGGACGACCTTCGCGATGAACTCCGAGCCGTTGTCGGAGCGGATGTATTCCCGGGCGCCGTACTCGCTGATGGCCTGGGCGAGCGAGCGCATGACGTCGTGGGCGTTGATGCTCCGGGCCACGTGGTAGCCGACGCACTCCTTCGTATGCTCGTCGATGAGCGCCAGGATACGGAAGGTCCCGCCGATGGTCGTGATGTCCATCAGGAAGTCCCACGTCCACACGTGGCGCGCATGCGTGGCCTTGGTCGGCACGCGTCCGGTGGTCACGCCCCTGCGCGCCCGCTTGCGCTTGGGCGGGGGCACGCACAGGCACAGGCGGCGGCGCAGCCGCCGCACCAGCAGCAGGCCCACGGGCGGCTGCCCCGCCTTGCGCCGCTGGCGGTTCAGGATGGCCTTCACCTTGCGGTGACCCAGTTGGGGGTGGTGGCCGTAGATTTCCCGCAAGGAGGCCTCCAGGACCGCGTCCCGGGCTCGCCGGAGCGGCCGGTAGCGAGCCGTGTTCCTCCGCAGCCCGAGGATTTTGCAGGCCAGCCGCTGCGAGCATGGCGTACCCGCCATGACCGCCGGCAGCAGCTCCCGCAGGACCCTCGGGCTTAGAGTTTTTTTTCGACGACGATCTTGAGGATGCGCTCCCGCAGCAGCCCGTCGGCCAGCATCTGCTTGAGCTCCTTGTTCTCCTTCTCCAAGTCGCGCAGGCGCCGGACGTCCGGGCTCGTCATCATCCCTAGTTGTTTCTTCCAGCGGTAGAACGTCTGCACCGTGATGTTCAGCTCCTTGCAGATTTCCGCCTGGCTCCGGCCGGATTCGTGCTCCCGGATGACCCGAATCTGGGCCTCCTTCGTGTGGTGTTTCTTACTCATCGTTGTCGTGTTTTTTGGGTTGGATTGGTGGTTTGGCAACCCCTCGAGTAACATTTCAACTGGCCCCATTTAGCGTGACCCGATCAGCGGCCTTAGCTAGGCCTTTATTGGCATATTGACCAACGCGTGGGTGGACCCATATTATACCTAGCCCGGGAAGAATAAGGTGCCCGGTAAGAGCTTTCACAGTTTTAGGCATACCATGGTCACCAACCTGGAGAGCCGGCAGATCGCCGAGAACGTACGCATGCGCATGGTCGGCCATGCCAACGCCAACGTCCATCGGATTTATTCCCATGATGATTGGAGCGCCATAACCTCTGCGATTAATGGCCTGCCGAGTATCAGTGCTTAGCCGACGTTCATCGATATTGGTTTGGTTCATTCTACCCGATTGCAGGTCGCCCCGGAAGTTGCTCGCTGGCCTTCGATGTAGCTAATTAGTTTTAGGCCAATGTGGAATGAAGGACGCCGGACCCAAACTAAATTATGACGGGAGCATTTCCCTAGATTTGATTCAAAAATCCTTTATCTGATGTAAATGTTGCGCGAATTCGCCTGAGGCCTTCTTGCTCAGTCGGCTGGTTATGGTTTCGAGGACCTTGTCTTCGAGGCTTTCCCATCTGCACCTGCATAAGAGATGGGCGTCATGTATGCATATAAGTAGAAACATCGCAGCCAGACCTTTGGCTTCTGTGAAGTGGTCGCGGTGCCATCCATACATGCAACAGATGATTTCACGCATGTCAAACAACGTACCATGGTCGAGGGACTCTCCTATCTCGGCGTGAAGGGATTTCCTGATGACTTCACGAGGGACTATTAGTTGTGCGCCGATTGGGCTTAGGAAGTCTTTGATGCTATCAAGCGAATCTGCTATCTTATTTTCAATTAACAACGCGTCGATCGAACCTCCGCAGAGTTCTTTTCCGTATAATCTGAATATGGCTCTCATGCGTCGGCCTCGTCGTTGGCTATTTGCAGCAGACATCTTTGCATCTTCCGAAAGCTGTAGTAACTTGCATTACTTGTTTGATGTGTCCTTGCCTGGCTAATTCTACTCCCGCTTCTTTACTCCCTTGCAAGAACTCATCACAGGATAATTCCAAGAAGCGATTTCTCGCAATCAGTTGCTTCTTCCAGCAAGCCATATTTTCACACGCTTCTTCTTTTGGGGTAGAAGGGGTGCACCCAAAGCAGTTTCCTTGCGCCTTCATTTCTTTATGGATCTTTTCGCACTCTTCGGCGCGTTTTTTAAGTCTCACCTCCCTTGCTTTTGCCCACTCTATCCCTCGTTCGGCCGTCGCGATTACTTCCAGGGCTGAGAGCACTTGAAGAGTGCTCATCTTGAATTGGCTTTCTTCGGCTATGATCTTTGTTGCGGATGGCGCGGATGCTGTTGTTGGGATTGCGTCAAGTCCTAGTGAGTCGGCATAGTTTGGTGAGTTGTTACTTGCATAGCATGCTAGATTTGTTCCGCCAGATAATCCAATCGGATCCCTGCTGACCCATCGCCCCAGCACAGGATTATACCAGCGATACCCCATCTGGTAGAGGCCGGTCACGTCATCGCGGATTTGACCCTGGAAGCCGACGTCCACTCCAGTGGGGCTCTCCGTGACTGGGGTGCCGTCTGGCGCCATGCAGGTCATCTCGCCGAAGGCGTCGTAGCTGCGGCGTTCAAGTAGGTTGCCTTCCTCGTCTAGGATAGCCGTCACGCTTCCCATGGCGTCTGAGGCCACGTAGTAATCTGTTATGGGCATTGGGGTTGCAGGTATATTGTCGGTCGGGCTAGGTATGCCAACTTCTAAAAGAAAGCAGGGGATGGATGCGGGGTAGTGGCCTTGGGCTGTGGTCGCTTGCTGACCTTCCGGTCAGCGCCCATATTGGCGTGTAATAGTTTTAGTGTAGGTTCAACGATCCATGCTGATCTAGGCGAGTGCATGGTAAAATGGCGGCAGATGAACGACGGCGGCGACCGCTGAACTCACCAGTTATCCTAATAGCGGATTGACCATAGTACTTATCCCCTGGGTTGTACGCGACAATTGACCAAAAGAAGGTTCAGAGTTCAGCGAGCCTCATCTGGCTGCATCGAGGAGCGGGTCTTTGCTGAAATAGATATTTACCGTTGAAGCTCCTTGGCCGGTCTTGTCTTTGAGCAAAACTTCTAAAGTTCTGTCGCCTGAAGGCCACCAGTTGGACTTTCCCAATAAACAAAGATCCTTAAGCAGAACTAATATGTAAAACAGAACCATTTCATCTTCTGGCGTAAGTTTATTTACTCTAGAAGGTGAAATGCAGGCGAGATTGTCCCACCATAATTGCTCGGCTCTATCGGGGGCTGAGCACAGTGGGGCGTCCAACGTTGCCTTCACGATGCTTAGTGGCAGGGTTATGCGACGACCTGTTGGACTTATGTTGAGGGGGCTCCTCTCGAAAGCCGCATGCAGCCGTTCTGCGAATTTTTGCTGCTCATTTTCGCTGGGCTTATCCCCTTTCGCAAGGCTTCCTATGCCGAAGCAGTCGCGATACGATATGAAAATCGGCCTCATCTGGCTGTTTGTTTACTGGTGTGATCTTATTTACAGCACGCATTGCTGCATTTAATAAGCGCTTTTGTCTTATCATCAATCTGCACCAAGTGACCTGCGAGTTTCGCTTCAGATCCGCCAATAGATGCTATGCTGTTGTAGAGGTAGAAGTCGCATCTCATCTCCACGAACTTGTTCCTTAGTGCGATTTCCTGGGCGAAGCATTTTGCTCTCTCGCACGCCTCTTCCTTACTCGTGAGAAAACCACACTTATCGCATTTATAGTTGTCGTATCTACGGTGCATGTAGTCGCACTCAATCATTCTAGTTGCAGCTGCCACGCGCGAGATGCGATGTGTAAGCACTAGGAGGTCTAAGAGGTTTGTGTTTTGTAGCGAAGTATTGGGTGGGCCATAGCCCGTCGCTCCGTGGCTAATAGTATCGACATACTGAAGGCCAAAGTAGTCATTATTAACTGGCGGATTATTTCCCCCAAAAATCATTAGGTTAGCGCCCGCTTCTAATCCAATCGGGTCCTGGCTCAACCAGTGGCCCAGCGTCGGCGAGTACCATCGGTAGCCCATCTGGTAGAGGCCAGTCGCAGCATCGCAAATCTGCCCCTGGAATCCTACGTCCACCCCGGTGGGGCTCTCCATGACTGGGGTGCCGTCTGGCGCCATGCAGGTCATCTTACCGAAGGCGTCGTAGGTGCGGCGTTCGAGGACGTTGCCTTCGTCGTCCAGGATGGCCGTGATGCTTCCCATTGCGTCTGAGGCTACGTAGTAATCTGTTATGGGCATCGGGGTCTGCAAATATTCTATGTAAAGGCCACCCCTGTCAACGCTCCTGGTTCACTAATGTATTATTGTAAAGGCACAGCATCGGGGTATCCACAATCCTATGCGCCCTAAACTGCAGACGGTTTCCCGGCAATTAGGTCTGCGAAGTCCGATGCCCTTTTACGGAACAGTCAGAAAAGGTCCACGAAAGGAAAAGGCCCGCATCGTAGTAGCGATCTGCAGCCACGGGGGAGGTCGCGAGCGGCGTGAGGCGGTCCGGCGGACTTGGCTCTCGCGTCCAGCGAAGGGTGTCAGCCATTTCTTCTTCGTCGGCCGTGGCGCAGACGTGACCGGCGAGAATGACGTCGTGGTGCTGGATGTAGATGATGGGTATGGTTGCTTGCCGCTCAAGGTGCGGGAGGCATTTTCCTATGCCTTGCGACACTATGACGCCGATTGGCTCTTCAAGTGCGACGATGACACGTATGTCGTGTTGGATAGGCTGTCGTCCATCCCAAGCTCTAGGTACGACCTGATCGGGGATGAAAGCGTCGACACGAGAGGTGCGCCAAGCGGAGGAGCCGGGTACTTCGTCTCCACGGCGCTTGCGGCCAGGATTTGCGCTGACAGGACGTTGCCAGCCATCGGAGCGGAGGACCTGGTGATTGGCCGGGCTGCCGCAGCAAAGGGTGCCCGCCTCGCCTCCTCGACATTGCTTTGCAAGGGTAGGGCGCGGCTTCCCTCCTCGGTGAACGCTCAGGTGAGTTGCCATTGGTGCAACCCGCTCGCCCTCGGCGTCGTGCATGATCTGATGATGCATGGGGAAGGGAGTGTGATCCGTGCCGTCCACCGCGTCTGGAGGGACGACGTGTTCCTCCTGAAATCTGGGTACTTCGCGCGTAAGAACGGAGGCGCCATGGGACGCTGGATCGAGGTTTCGCCCGGCCTGCTCCAGATGGACTGGTTCGATTGGGACAGGGAATTCTTCATCCGGTCAGGTGAAGCCTACGTCGGACCTGTGGATCAGGGGGCAAACAAGATGCAGCCAGCAGCCTCAAGGCCAGTTAAGATCCCGCACCTTCCAAGTCATTATCGCCATACCTTGGTTATTTCATTGGCCAACTCTGGGAGAAAGGCACGCGCCTTAGCTCGGGCCGAGGAATTCAGCCACGAGGTGATCTGGTCTCCCGGCGTCCTTGCCGACCCCTCCAAGATTACATGGCATGACATCAATGGGATGGAGGCGTACTTTTCGGATAACTACTTCCGCAGTAGGTATATTCCGGCTGCCATAGGGTGCCGATTGGCTGGATTGGCCGCCTTCGAGAAGGGAGTCGAGCTCGCTGAGGTCGTCCCAGGTGGCGTACGCGGTTTCATCGTCTGCGAAGATGACTTCATGCTTAAGGACCCAGAACTGTTCCTTCGGTGCTTCGAGGATTTACCAGAGGATGCCGATGCGCTCTGGCTCGACACCTCTTCCCTGAGAGCGCCGACTTACGACCTCCCTGGGACTTGCCTGCAGCGCATCATGGGCGCAAGGGTTTGCACGGCTTTCTGGCTTTCCGTAGCGCACGCCAAGGAGATCATACCCAAGCTGAGGCGAAGCAACTGCGAGTGGGATCTATTCATGGAAAAGCAGATGCCCGGTGCCCGCTATTATGGTCCCAAGACCCCGGTGTTCAGGCAGTCGGGAGAGCTATCCGAACTAAATTGGCCGTTGAGGCTAGATGCCTGATTGCAGAGGTGCCTGACGAATTTTTTGCCTCTGTCAGGCCAACATGTCCTATGCCACTCCCTGGCAACTGGTTGGTCTTTCAGCGTGAATCCTGAACGCTATCAGTTCGGCAGGCTCATAATAAGTGGACTCACACGGTGCTCATGTTGCCCAATCGATGGCTGGGGCCATCTTAGACTGGGTTTTTCATCCGTATATGGGCATCTAGGGAATCGCTTACTTAAATGCTAAGTTGTAGAAGAAATTGCCAAAAATCAGGAAGAAACCTACGAGTATAATAATTATGGAGAAAATTCTTTGAGTCGATTTGCTCGATGGATTTTTCCTGAAGTGGGAAAGGAGGATGTAGCCAGTCAGGATGAGTAATGGGCCAACAATTAAATTTCCTGCTTTGAAAGTTTCGTTCCGCATTTTTTAAAAGTAATATCTTGGGCGTTCTCGGGCAATGGTTTATTTAGGGTGCGTTCTAGGTGAATCGCGACGTCGATTCAGTTGGTGCCTGAGGTAGTTTTTTGAATATTGGGTGTGGGGTCGGGGCTTTGTTTGTCGTTCATTAATTTATCTGCCACGTCTAGCAGCGTCTTTGTTTTCTCCAGTTTATCTTTGGATTTAGTTGCTTCTTTGATGTCGAAGAAGGTTTCTACATTTTCGACTGCACTCTGTCCCTCTTCGCCGCACAAGCCTCGGCCTATGAGCTGAGGTACGGATGATGGGGATTTCTCCATCACCTCGGCTGCTTCTTCGTCATCTGAGAATGCTGCAACCATATTTCCAATTCCATATGAAATTGCGGCCGCTGCAGATCCTGTGCCGATGATTACCGCTGGGGTTGCGAGTCCTCCGGATGCAACTTCAGCCCCGCCCAGAAGCAGTGCGGCGCCTGTGCCGGCAGCAGCAGCACTTAGCCCCTCGAAAAATTGTCGCCAATCCGTGCGCCGTTTTCTTGTAGTTTTACTAGGCTTAGTAGGGTGGCGCGGTTCATCGCAGCAAAGTCCAAAAATATCAGTAAGATTTAACGGCGAGTTCCTGGCGTATCTAGACAGATTCTCACCCCCTCTGAGCCCAATGATATCTCTGCTTATCCATCGTCCGAGTGACGGGACGTACCATCTGAACCCCATTTGATATGCCCCGATTGCTTCATCTCTAGGCTGACCAATGAAGGCAATGTCGATTACTGTTCGGTCTATTGTAGTTGGTGTCCCGTCGGGCGTCATGCAGGTCATCTCGCCGAAGGCGTCGTAGCTACGGCGCTCCAGGACGTTACCTTCGTCGTCCAGGATAGCCGTGACGCTACCCATGGCGTCGGTCGCGACGTAATAGTCGGTGATAGTCATATGCGTCAGGAGAACTTCCGGATGAAGATGACCTCGCCGATGCCGATGGTGCCTCGGATATACTCGAATTTGGGCAGTGACATGTCCGCTGGCCTCTTTGCGACCATTTGCCACGTGTCGCCCCAGAAGAACAGTGTGTCAGAGGTCCGGAGTCGTCGGAATAAACCGTCGTATTCGTAGGTCCGGGTGACTTCGCCGGCGACCTGGTTCTGTACCATCCGGTTCCAGGCGTCCCAGATGGCCGTGGTCGGCGTTTCGGTCGTAGAGTAGGAGAGCGGGAACCTGGTCATGTTACCCACCGCATCATGAGCTACCTTGGCGACCAAGCCGTCGATCTTGACCAAGGTGTTCGCAGCATCATGGGCGCGTGTCTGGTCGACCGTGACGGCCCCAGCTTCTTCCCTGATGTATTGCAGCCAATTCCCGGCCGGATCGTAGTTGAACTGTTCGGTTTCTGCCGGGATGCCCGCGATGCCCGAGCCTGACACGTTCAGCGTGCCTTTCTCGCGGCTGGTCACCTGTTGCAGGAGGTCGTGCCCGTAGGCCTCGTCCTGGCCGGTTGGGCCTGCCGCGTTCTTACGGAAGCGCCGGAAAGACGACGGGGTGTATCCATACTGGAACAGGTCGATACCCGTGCCGCCGACATTCCACGGCATGGATTCAACCCGGCCAAAGCGATCGAGGCCACCGACCGTATCCCCAGCGTCTCCTGTGAAGCCGGTCATGTCCATGGTCAGGCCGGGTTTAGGCATGCTCCTGGTCACGACCGTATTGGCGCCGAGGTAGGTGTATGCTACGGCGGTCAGCGCTTCGTCCGGCAGGGTCACGGCCGACACGCGCCCGAGCATGTCGTCGGGTGAACTATCGAACCCGTATGAATAAGCGATGTTGGTGCCGGCGGGGAGAGTCATCGACGTCCTGCGGAGGGTTCCGGTCGAGCCGTCTGCGTATCCATATTGAACGCGAGGACTGGAAGTCGTGCTGGCACCTCCGGATTGCTGGACATCCGTGGTCATTCGACCGTAACCGTCGTAGTCGAACGCCGACTGGTTCGCGACGGTGCCATATTGATCGAGGCTGGTGACCATGTGCACGCGGCCAAGTTTGTCATAGGACGTGGCGATGGTCCGTACGGCGCCGTCGATAGAGGGGCCAAGTATCGTGACGTTATCCGCCGTGAGCCTGCTCAGCGCGTCGTAGGTATAGACGTGGGTCGTCCCAGCTTGGTCGACCATGCTCTTGGCCTGCCCTTGGATGTTGTACTTGTATAGGATGTTTCCGGGTAAGGCGGGCGCAGAGGGGTCGAGCGCCTGCGCGCTGTCCGGCATGACGTGTTCACGCAACAGGAGGGTGGAGGCGACTCCGCTATCCGAGAGCGTCGTGCCGTAGTTCCAACGGTAGACCTGGTCGCCCGTGACCGAATTTTTGAGGACGAACAGGCTTAGGTTGCCGTCCAGATTGTAGGCCATCTCCGTGGTCCTGTCGGAGCCTCCCGATGGAGCCGCTCCAGTCCAGGCTTCGATCCGTTTGATGGGACGGGAAACCGCATCAAACTCGATACGCGTGATGATGCCAGAGGGGTCGGTCGATACAACCACGTCCCCGGAGGGATTCCGTAGATATGAGGTTACCAAGGTGGTATCTGAGCGGGTGGGGATGGATCCCGGCAGGGCAAGGTCCTCCCCTCCGTTCGTCCCGTAGTCGGCTACTGCCAGCGGCCGGCCAAGAGGATCGGCCCAGATGCCGACCACGGATGCTCTGGCATGGGTTTCCACTCCTGTTGGCCAGCCTAGAGGTCCGCTTCCGCTGACGTTCGGCAGGCGTTTGAACGAGGTTTCTCTACGTGGGGAGCCATCGTCGCGATAGGCTCTCAGCGTCTGTTCGGCCACATAGTCGCCGGTAACTGACCCCGCCGGTCCTGAAAGCACGCCGTCAACCGGGTATCCGAAGTAACTGGCCACTGTCCATCCCAGGCTGTTGAACTCCGTGCGTGTCCAGGACTTCTGGCCCAGGGCCCTGGTTTTGATCTGACGGCCAAGGCCATCGTACCAGATGTCTCCCGTGACAGGATTGCTCGCAGATCCTCCCGATACGCTCCAGAGCATCGTCCTATAGAGGCGACCTTGGTCATCATAGGCTGAGTCGACGCGGGAAAGGAGCGCGCCTGTTGCTCCGTCGGTCCTATCTTTGCGTGTCGGCCGGTTGAGGTTATCATAGGTCACGCCCTCGGCGTAGGATTCACCTGCCAAAGTCTGGATGACCCTGCCGCGCCAGTCACGGACGTAGTCCACGACCCGAGGTGCGCTTCCCGAGTCGACAGGGCGGGAATCCGAAACCACTTGGCCGTTCCCGTCGTACCCGTATTCCAGCGTCGTCACGAGGTTATCGGACGTCCCGTCGGCGAGACCGGTACCAGTTTCCTCGAGTAGCGTGAGACCGCGGTAATCGAAGTTCTTGCGGAGAATCGTGCCGCCGCCGGTCCTGGACCAGACTTGGCGCCCCATAGAGTCATAGCCGGAATCCTGCTGGGTGAAGTGGGGGCCGTTAAGCCCATCTCCGGACGCGGGTACGTGATGATAGACGCGCGTCGCCACCACCTGGTCGTGGCGGTCGATGAAATAGTCCGAACGTTTGAGCCAGCGGTCCTGCGGGATGGGCAGGGGACCGTAGGACGTGCCGGGCTCGGGTAGTTTGGCAGTGATGGTCCTTAACGCCATGCCGGCCGCGTTCGTGGTCGTTGAAACCACGTTCGAAAGCGGCGTGAAGATGGCCGAGGCGCCTTCGCCTTCGAGGTAGCCATTCCATACCCGCTCTTCGCGGATGGCGACCAGCCGTTCGGTCATGGTCGCTTGACGCACCAAACGCTCCGTGCCTGACACGATGGCGGCGGAAAGCGGCATGAGTTGCAGCACAGGCCTGCCCAGGAGGTCGTTGGCGATATCCGTGACGAGGTTCCTGCCGTTGCCCTCAAGCGTTGCCCATCCAGAAGGGGCGCCGCTCACGATGGAGGTGTCCACGTCCTGGATCTGTCGGACCAAGGCTCCGGTCACCGTGTCGTATTCCGATAGGGAAATCACGCCGAGGGCGTCCTTGGCCCAGGTCGGGCGTCCCTGGTCGTCGAAGGCTTGCTGGCTTGAGTAGGCCACGCCGTCGCCGTTCTGGCTGCTCGGCACCGCGGGCAGCGTCGTCGTGATCATGCTGGGCTGGAGCGTGTCGGAGAAGAAGTCGTAGCTGGTTGTCGTGGTGACGCCTGTGCCGCCGGCCACGGGGTATTCGGTCGTCGTCGAGGGCAGCGTGACCGATCCGGTGGAAGTCGTCCGCACCACGTAGTCCGTCTCGCGGATAAGGGTCCGGGTGCCATTCGAGTCGGACGTGCCCCGGCGGAGGTACTCTCCCTTGGGATGCCCGGCCTTTTCCCCATCATCGGCGCCGTACCAAGTGTGCTCGGTGATCAGGCCTTCGTCGTCCTTGAGCGTGAAGGGCAGGGGAGTGGATTCGGAGACGGAAGCCACCGCCATGGGCGAGGCCGAGAAGAGCACATGGTATTGCGAGTCCAGGGTCGTCGCCGTCATGCTCTGCTCATCGCCGGAAGCGGATACCGCGACGTTAAGGAGCACCTGACGTCCGTTGTTGGCGTAGACGATATTCATCGTGCCGTCAGGGTTGGTAACAGTGGTCTTTGTCGCCCAGCTGTTGGGCCCTTCGGCGAACGAGCTGGTTTCGTAGGCGAAGCTATACGTGCCTTGAGCCCCCATGACCTTCTCTGAAGTCACGCGCCTCTGGGAATCGTAGGTGAATACGCTTTGGGCGTAGGCTTCGACTTCTTCGATGGTCGCCGTCAAGGGGTCAAGGCCGTCGGCCACCATGCGGTCCCATCCCGTGGGGGAAAGCACCGTCCGGAGCGCGTGCGGGAATCCGCCCGTATCGTAGTTCTTGTGGTAGCGGTAGGCCGTGCGGCGCAGGACTGCCCAGGCACCGTCCTGCCATTCCGAGACCGTGGCCAAAGACAAGTCTCCGGCCGTTCCCCATGGCGTGTCACCGGTGTGGTAAAGATATTCCGCCCGTCGCACAGGCGTCCCTCCAACGGATTGCGTGACCGTTTCGAACTTCCCGTTCGGGCCGTAGGCGTAATCGTAGGCCGTCGGCACGTCCCCGTCGGTTTGGACTCGGGTGACGCGCCACGCGGCATCGCGGGTAATCAGCAGCGAGGTTCCACCCGCGGTCGTGAAGGAAAGCAAGGCGCCTTTGGCGGCCGGATCTGCGCTGTAAATGGATGCGTAGTTGTAGGTAGTGCCGCTTTCCTCGTCGAAGTAGGTGGCTTCTCCGGTGGCTGAGATCGACAGGGTAGCATGGGTTCCGAACTGCGGGGCATAGCCTCCTCCTGCGGCTGGCTCAAACCAGACGCTGCGTTGCGGGGAGATGACCACGCAGAGCTTGGTTCCGGATGCGGCCACATAGCCGAGGGATTCGATCAGCCAGCTGTTCCCGTTCACGCCGACGTCGTTGCGGGAAAGGAGATTTCCGTAGGTGCGCCGATGCGCCCAAGGGATGCCGTTGCCGCCGCCTTCGAGGTCGGTTTCGGACATGATGATCTGTCCGTCGCCGAAGCGTACGGGTTTAGGGGATGTTGAGTCTAGGTCCATGCTGCAGCAGGGGCAGCATTCGCAGTATGGTTTAGCCGGGGCCGGCACGGCGTTCGTCGAATCGGGAAGCGAGCAGCTCGAGGACTCGCTGCTTGAACTGAAGGAGCTTTCCGAAGAGCTCTCTGAGCTGGAATCAGACGAGGATTGGCTATCGGAGCTGGAGCCGGACTCGGAGGACGATTGGCTCTCCGACGAGCTTCCGGAACTGGAGTCGGATGAGCTACCCGAGCCGGAATCCGAGGAGCTGTATGAACCGGAGTCCGACGAGCTCCCCGAGTCGGAAGAGCTGTTCGAACCCGAATCGGATGAGGATTGGCTATCGCTCGAGCTGCTGTCGGAGGAATCGGAATAGGGGTAGGTGGGGTCTTGGGGCATGGGCGGTTTTTATTGCCATGATTAGGTCCCTACAAATAGAATGTTCTGTATAAGCTAAACGTAAAAGAATCGTAAAGCACTTGAGCCGAATCCGCAAAGTCTTCGTCCATGGTTTCCCCGGTCTCTACGGAGGCGCCGCCACGGAACTGCACCACCAAATCGTCCTCTGGCTGGATATGGGGTTGGAGGTCAACCTCATCCCCTCGATGGAGGGGTGGGTAAATGAACCGCTTTACCCAGAAATGCTGGCCCGCGGCGTGAAAGTCCATTCGGCGAACAACTTCGATTCGGTATCCCAGGGGGATCCCGTCTTCGGGTTCTGCAGTTCGGAGTTCCTGAAGCGATTGCCTGAGATACGTTTGCGGACCTCGCGGACGGTGTTCGCCAACTGCATGACCTGGCTCTTCCCCAAGGAAAAGGAGGCCATGGCGGCAGGTCAGATCGCCATGTTCATCTACCAGAACCAAGATGTACTGGAGGACCATAAGGCTAAACTGATGGCCATCAATCCGGGGACCGGGGTGGCCTTTTGCTGGTTTCAGCCTTATTTCGATAACAGCCTGTTTCCGTTCGTGGCCACACGCCCGACGGACTATTTCGGCTGCGGGCGGGTATCCCGTCAGGATGCGGACAAGTACGCCAAGTCGACCCTCCACATCTATGAGTATTTCGTGGCTCCAGTACTGAAGCGCGGCATCTTCTTAGGATTCGACCACCGTGCCATGGCCAAGGTCGGCAAACCCTACCCTTGGATTCGTGCGGCCAAGGACCACAAGGAATGTTCCCAGCAGGAGTTCTACCGCCACTGCAAAATAATCCTCCAACCTATGGACACCACCGAAAACTGGCCGCGCGTCGGTTTGGAGGCAATGTCGAGCGGTAGCGTCCTGATCGTCGACAATAGGGGAGGGTGGCGCCGGATGGTCGAGCACGGGAAGACCGGCTGGCTTTGCTCTACTCCCCGGGAGTTCATCTACCGAGCCAGCCAGATGGCCTTCGAACCCAACATGCGCGCTGATATGGCCGCCGCCGCCAAGGAGCGGCTAGCTATCTTAGCTGGCCGTGCCGCCTCGGTCCACACCTGGGGGCAGATCTTCGATGAAATTGGGAATCTCCCTGGATGACATGAAACTCCTGAACATACTACTTACCTTATGACCATCACCGACTACTACGTGACCACAGATGCAATGAACAGCGTGACCGCCATCCTAGACGAGGATGGCAACGTTCTGGAACGCCGCAGCTATGACGCCTTCGGCGATGTGACCTACATGTCGCCCGACGGCACCCCCGTCGCCGAGAGCCTAACGGGTTTGGACGTCGGTTTCCAGGGTCAGGTAAGGGATGAAGTTACTGGCCTCTATCAGATGGGCTACCGCTGGTATAATCCATGCATGGGAAGATGGCTCAGCCGGGATCCGATTGGCTTGGTCGGAGGGGGTAATTTGCAAGGAGCTTTTGGAAACGCAGCTAGCATGAACGAGGACACTTATGGTCAAATGTTCTTCGTTGAGTATGTTGATGGAAAGAGCGGAAAGGTAATAAAAGCCGAAGGTGAGACTGCGCAGGAATTCGTAGACTTAGTCCAGCGCTGTGAAGATGGGTCTATTAGGTATATCAGGTTCACTGGGCATGGGACTGGCGGCATGCAGGCTCTCGACGACCGGGATCCTCCCAATGAGAGAATTGAGGCTGATGGCATTGTTGTTGATGTCACTCTTTACGGAAATCTTAAAAAAGATGAAAGCAATCCGACTAAGGCAAGTAAGGGGATTAGCGTGACGAAACTGTTGCGGCCGAAGATGCGTTTTCGTTCTGAAATATACATGGATGGCTGTTGCACTGCCAAGGATGAGGCATGCAGGTTTGAGAATAATAGATTGGTCGGTATGACGAATATTTGTGAATTGATGAGTGCGCGAATGGAAGGTGTGTATGTCAGAGGACACACTGGCCCTTCTAAGGACGCAAACTTGCTCAATAGGTTCAGGGAGGGCTACGATGAATATTTGAAGTTCATGGGCTACCATCCAGTGGTTAAGTCCAGGGGGAACGTGTCTGATGAACCAGATAAAATCTACTACGTTGAGCCTGGTTCGCGGCGCACCAATAAGTGAGAGTGGCTGGCATGCTTAGCGAATTTTTGCATATCATATTGGCTCCCTGTTTGATTCAAGGCATCGCCGATGTGAGCTACCCTACCGATGCGAGCTACCCCATTTTGGTGGGCGGGGAGTTCTTTGGGGATTCATTCGCCATTTTGAAAGCACTGCTCATTGCTTGCGTGCTACTGTCCCTTTTCTTGCGGTTCATTCCGGCTGGACGTTTTAATTTCCTTCGGGTTGGCCTGCATCTTTTTCGGCACTTGGTTGTTATGTCGTGCTGTTTCATGATTGTCGAACAGGGGTCAGTGGGCAACGCAGCTACTTACTCCTTGTATATTAGGGGCGATCAGTTGGCACGGCCGTTCGTCATCTTAAAGTATTTAATTCTTCTGACTACAATAGCAGCACTTTATTTTTATTTCCGCCCGCGTGTTCGATATCATGCATGGTGGGGTTGGCTAATGCTTGGCGGATTCGCTATGACCTGTCTTCGGCTTTGGTTGTTTCGCATGGTGTCATCATCATAATGCCCTTGCTGACGGGGCGCGCTCGGGTCCGCCTGATGATTGTGGCATGACGTCGAGATATGCCAATATTCTAGAGTCGTTAGCGACACTGATCATCCGGAGTGCGACTGGGGCAGCCACTGTTTGTTGGTCCACTAGAGTCCAGTTTTAGGGAGCTGTTTAAAACAACACCAAAATAATGCACAACACTAGGCCTAAGGCCTGTTTGGATACAGCTAGGTCGTGACGTCGTCCCGACCCTGCCAAGAGGCAGCTAGGTCAGCACGCAGTGCTGACCTGGGATAATTCCGTTTTTGGTCCAGCAGCGCTCATTTCAGGGGGTGTGGGGTAGTTACGGTTTGTTGGTCCAGTAGAGTCTTTTTCTTGCAGTGTTTGCAATCCCTGGGCCCTTGAATCGGACAGTTGCGTAACTCCTTCCTCACGACACGGGATTACCCATTCGAACGGACTGATTCAGCGAGGAGCTAATTTTGCAGTAGCTTCGCCGGGTCTTAGATGGGGAGTTGGCGCGACGAAGCGCCGCAATACGCCTATCCACCCCTGCTGTCGCCCACGATCCCCAGCGTCAACCCCCTGCTTTCTTTTAGAAGTTGGCAGTGCAGGCCAGCCGGATAAGTTATCCCTAACCACGATGACCATCACCGACTACTATGTGACCACAGATGCCATGAACAGCGTGACCGCCATCCTAGACGAGGATGGCAACTTTCTGGAACGCCGCAGCTATGACGCCTTCGGCGATGTGACCTACATGGCGCCCGACGGCACCCCCGTCGCCGAGAGCCTAACGGGTTTGGACGTTGGTTTTCAGGGGCAGATTAGAGACGAGGGCACTGGCCTCTATCAGATGGGCTACCGCTGGTATAACCCTGTGCTTGGACGGTGGCTGAGCAGAGATCTGATTGGATTATCAGGGGGAAGTAACTTGACACGTGCTTTGGGAAACGCGCCCCAGATGGCTTATGATTATTACGGTTTAGCTGGCTATGCGGAAATGAATGATAAGCGCGTGGGTTTTATAAAGGCATCAGACGGGGTTTCGGAAGAATACTCAAGTGAAGGCCGTTTCCTAAGTGCCGTCAGGCTATTGCCTCGATATATTGGGCCGGCTACACAGAGTCGAGAGACGCGCCTCGAAGACCCGTGGGGATTCGAGCACTCGCCAGATTGGCGTTCAGTTATCACCGGCAACATGACCAAGGATGTTTCCATCGTGCTCGATCGTGGTTGCTCTCTCACTGTCGCATTCCACGCAAGGATATCTAGTACCGGTTCGGCTCTTCCTGAAAGGAGTATTGCACAAATTTGCGAAAAGATTCGGTGCATCTCCCGGTCGGCGAGTACTCCGTGTCCCCGGGGGCCTAATTCCATTACTTTGCTCTCATGCTTCGGGGCTACTAATGGAAATGCGCAAGCAATCGCAAACTCCACTGGTGTGCCGGTAGTTGCCGCAGGGGGTAGTGGAAGTGTCTTTGCTTATGAGCGGACCAAAAATGGTAGGGTTGAATTCCACGTGGATTCCCCGGAGTTTTCCGGAAGTGCTGGTCCTGAGGCCATGAAGAATTGGGCTTACGAGTTGAAGCAAACTCGGGCAGCCAAGAACCCGGCCTTCCGCTGGGAAGTTGTTTTCCCTAAGTCTCTAAGATGAGGTACCTTTTTGCGTTGGCGGCTTTATCGATACTAAGTGGGTGCACTTCAGTGTTGAATACGTCGGTATATAAACCACCCCTTGAGAGCACTTCGGATGTCAATAATGTCGGAAGTCGGCTTCGTGCCGCCGACTTCCGGCAGGTGGAGCGGCTTGGGTCTATTAGTTCGGAGCTCCAAGCGATACTTGGACTGCCAGAAGGGAAGGCTTCACCTAAGACCGTATTGTTCTGCCTAAGCGAGGCTCTTGATGATCCGGAGGAGGTAGAGGCCTATTTTCAGCTCTGGCTTAAAGGGCAGACCTCGAAAGCAGAAGCTCAGTCTTGGGAGGACGTACGGCTAGAGGATTTCCGGTTTAGGCAGTCTTCCTTTAGTTCCCGGCTGCTAACGTTAAGGAACGCAGGCCCAACCGCCGTCGACTTCGATCCGCGTCCCTTAATCGAGGCGCTGAGGTTGGAATTAGCCGTCCCGCCTTCGGACGATTTCGGACTGGATGCGCTTTTGAACTCATCTAACTCTCCATGGCAAGAAGCCTGCATCTACTGGCTGGTGCATGTCGCGAAAACACAGCCTGAATACGAATCAGCGCCTTTCTGGGCACAAAAACGAGACCGGCTTTTTCGGGAAAGCCTGCAACCACCAATCATCTCAACGCAAGCCCGCGCCGCTATCCTTGCCTTCTGCAAAGATGAGATTCCACAGCCGGACTTCACGCTGACCAAGGATGTGGCCTACTCGCCATTGCACCTCACTCCAGCGTCGGCTACCTATTACACCTACCTTCGCATGGGCAGGCGGTATACATCTATGACCCGCGCTGAAGCACTTTTTTGGGCAGCCGCACTGACGTTGCACTTTAAGTCAGGCACGGGCGCCACGCTGCTCCGGCAATTCCGGGATAATCATGCAATTAGCAAGGATACCGCCTTCTGGAAAAAGTTGGATGAGGCCCTTGCTCCGCTACTTGGGTCGCAGCGAGAATTTGCCACCAAACCTTAAAGTTAATTAGGTACAGCGATAACTGAATGGGACAGTGGCAGACTGGAGCAGTCACGGTTCTTTAGTCCTTGGTTGTCTATTTCTCGGTGTGTTTGTAACCGCCAAGCCCCCAGCTTAGACGGTTGGGTGGCGCGTTCCTCGCGATACGGAATTGCCCATCCGGACAATCTGATTCTGCAAAAGCCCCTCTTGGCCTTAGATGGGGAGTTGGCGTGACGAAGCGCCTAACTACGACTATCAACCCCTACTTTCTTTTAGAAGTTGGCAGTGCAGGCAAGCCGGATAAGTTATCTCTAACTTCGATGCCTGTAACCGACTACTACGTAACTTCTGACGCGATGGGTAGCGCCACAACCATCTTAGACGCGGACGGCAACGTCCTGGAGCGCCGCACCTACGACGCCTTCGGCGATGTGACCTGCATGACGCCCGAAGGCAGTCCCGTCGCTGAGAGCCCCACCAGGGTCGATGTCGGATTCCAGGGGCAGATTAGGGAGGATATCACTGGGCTTTATCAGATGGGCTACCGCTGGTATAACCCTGTGCTCGGTCGTTGGTTGAGCAGAGATCCGATTGGGCTGGATGGTGGCTATAATCAAAATACATTCTGTATTAATTTGCCTACTCAACGTTCGGATGCAAATGGACTTGTCTCGGTCGAATTCGACTTTCCGAATCCAATCGAAGCACCAACCATTTTACCTCGTAGTCAACCGCTCACTGGTAGGATTAACGACGAAAGCTCAACTAGATATAGCGATTTCACCTTTGAATGCGAATGCAAGTGCATCGACGACAAAAAACTGAGGGTCGTGTGCAGGGTTGGATTCAAAGCGACCGTAGAACTTAGCATCATTGAATCGGAAACAAGCGGCACGGCGCTTGAAGAAATCTACGGCCACGAACAACGACACATCGCAAGCGAATGGTATCGCTGGATTAGGCGCCTAGTCCAACCGCTACAAAGCATCAAACCAGAGTTCTACGAAGAACCTAATGCATGCAGAATCGCGGCTGGTTCTATAAGGAAATCCTTCAATGAAACATTTGAGCGCTTGAAACATTTGGCACGAAGCAGATTTGCCCCTGACCACAAAGGCGAACTTGACGAAACGCCGCACAGCCCGGTTGTACGAAAAGGCTATCCCCCAGTGCCCGGGTCACCCAAACTCCCTAAATGAAAATCGCCTACGTTTTACTTGCTACATTCCTCTGGAAGGCATCGTTAGGTAACCCCGATAGCAGGGTGCAGAAGCATGATCCTGGGAATGATGTCCGTGCTTATCTCGTTGAGAAGAAATGGGCCGATTCTGAATCAAGCCTGAAGCTATTTCCTGTCACAAAAGACCACCCAGGGGTTATTATAGTTCAAGTTGACGGAAAGGCCGGCGAAGAGAAGTTCCGCTGCATAATAACCATGGTTCAGGTGGCCAACACCTTTTTGATCAGAGAGTCGTCTCGCCTGCACGGGGGAGCAACTTATCGTGACGTTACCCAAGCTAAAGAGTCAATTTTAATTCACCTGCAAACAGAGTATAGCAAACACCTTAAGCTTTTTCCTAGTACCTTGAAAAAAGCAATTACTGCCGATGAAGTCCTACTCACGGAAGTCCTTAAGATTGACGAACAAAACTTTAAAGTCGTGTGCGTAACCGATCAGCGTCCCTTGAGCGGCACCCTATCAATTGCAAAACTTGTCCGCAACCGCGACGGTTCTTTTTATGTGGCAGACTTGCTTACGTCCAAGAAATAGGTGGCTACTGTAATAGTAACGTCTTGGTGGTCTAGGTTAACTCCGTTTTGTGACCAGTAGTACGCATTTAAGGCTAAAGTTAAGTATTATGGCTAACTGCTACTGGGGTCAGGTCACCCCAGCTCAACTTATGCCATGGCTTAGACTAGGCCGCGATATGACAAGACCCTTGAGCCGCTAACTCTTCGCGTATTCCAATCGAATCCGTGTATGCTTTGATTGGAATATTCTGAACGATGTACTGCATCGTAGTAAGTGCCCGACACAAATCCGTTGGTCCGACAGTTTTCCGATAGAGCTTTTGAATATATGGTCTGCTGGGGTGAGGTGAATTAAGAGATGGACTTGCTGCTTCCTGCGCGGGCCGTCTGGATTGTCCCTGATGCTTAGGATTCCTGGGTAAACTCGCCTGCACTTTGTTAGAGTTTTTGTTAGAGTTCCGCCTCTGGGATGAAGCCAAAAGGACGACAACCCGTTCATGGTTATCGACTTAGACTCAGCTGGCGGAGAGGGAGGGATTCGAACCCTCGGTACCTTGCGGTACACAGCATTTCCAATGCTGCGCAATCGACCACTCTGCCACCTCTCCTTGTTGACCAGCTGAGGGGCGTATCAAAGGCGGGGAGGGGTGTGCGTCAAGGTTGGAGATTGGGTGGGATGGCGGGTTTCCAGCGTTCCTGCGGTATTCCGCAAGCGAAGCGGTGCTCCGTGGGCCACTTTCCTCTTCCCCCAGAGGGGTTTCTGCGTCCAAATGCTGGCTTATCGCTTCGGCGGGGTTTTCCCGTCGGCCCCCACGTTTTTTCATGTCCCAAGTCCGCGTCCGCTTCGCCCCTAGTCCCACCGGTTTCTTCCACATCGGAAGCGCCCGCACGGCCTTGTTCAACTGGCTCTACGCCCGCCACACGGGCGGCAAGTTCATCCTGCGTATCGAGGACACGGACAAGGAGCGCAACTCCGAGGCTTTCCTCCAGGTGATCCTGGATTCCATGCGCTGGCTGGGGATGGATTGGGACGAGGGTCCCGAGGTCGGCGGCGCCTTTGGCCCGTACTTCCAGTCGCAGCGTACCGAGCTCTACCAAGCTAAGCTCAAGGAGCTCGCCGCCAAGGGCCGCGCTTACGAAAAAGACGGCGCCTGGTGGCTCCGCCTCGAGGGCGCCCGCTCGACGGTTTTCGATGATCACCTGAAGAGGGAGATCGAGAAGGTCGACGCCGCCCCGATGGTGCTCGACGACATGGTGCGTGGCCGCGTCGAACGCGCCGAGGACCGTGACTTCGTGATCTTCCGCTCCAACGGTGAACCGGTCTTCCACTTCGTGAACGTGGTCGATGACATCGAGATGCAGATCACGCACGTGATCCGCGGCGAAGACCACCTGTCCAACACGTCGAAGCACCTCGAGCTCTTCAAGGCCTTCGGCGTCGAGCCGCCCAAGTACGCCCACATCCCGCTCATCCTCAAGACCGACGGCCCGGGCAAGATGTCCAAGCGCGACCGCGGCGCCCTCATCGAGGAATATCAGCAGCGCCGCTACCTGCCGGCCGCCGTGCGCAATTACCTCTGCCTCCTCGGCTGGACGCCCGCCGACGGCAAGGAAGTCCTGCCCATCGACGAGATCGTCCGTCAGTTCGAGATCTCCGCGGTGCACCAGTCCAACGCCCGCTTCGACGAGCGCAAGATGTCGCACGTCAACGCCCAGACCTTGCGCGGCCTGCCCGCGGCGGAGTTCGCCACGTTGGCCCGTCCGATCCTGCTCGAGACCAAGGTCATCGACGCCACGGTGTCCGCCGCCCGTCTCGCCGAGGTCCTCGGCATCGTGCAGGAGAAGGTCATCTCGCTCGAGCACTTGCCTGAGTTCATGGGCTTCTTCTTCACGGATGCCTTCAAGAAGGACGAAGGCGCGGTCGCCAACCTGACCAAGAAGGGCGGCGATCCCGTGGCCCGCGTCCGCGAGCTCTTGCCCGCGCTCGAGGCCGCCGAATGGACCGAGCCCGCGCTCGAAGCCGCCTTTGCCGCCGTCGGTACCGCCAACAACCGCAAGCCGACCGACTACTTCGCGCCCGCGCGTTTCGCGATCTCGGGGCAGGGTGGTGGTGCCCACCTCCTCGGCGTCCTGCGCGTCCTCGGTCGCGACACCACGCTCGCCCGTCTCAAGGCCTACGCCGCCTAACCCCTTTTGCCATGTCTACCGAAGCGCATCGCCACTTCATCCAGCAGATCATCGACACCGACCTCGCGGCCGGTAAGCACGCCAAGATCGTCACGCGTTTCCCGCCGGAGCCGAACGGCTACCTGCACGTCGGCCACGCCAAGTCCATCTGCCTCAACTTCGGCCTCGCGCTGGAGTATCAGGGCAGCTGCCACCTGCGTATGGACGACACCAACCCGACCAAGGAAGAGGTCGAGTACGTCGATTCGATCCAGGAAGACGTCCGCTGGCTCGGTTTCGACTGGGGGCAGCACTACTACCAGGCATCGAACTACTTCGACCGCATGCATGCGGACGCCATTAAGCTGATCAAGCTCGGCAAGGCTTATGTCTGCTTCCTTTCGCAGGAGCAGATCCGCGAATACCACGGCGACGAGAAGCATGGCGGCAAGGCGAGCCCCACGCGTGATGCGTCGGTGGAGGAGAACCTCGCGGCGTTCGAGCGCATGACCCGCGGAGAATACGACGAAGGCAAGGCCGTGCTGCGCGCCAAGATCGACATGGCGTCGCCGAACATGCACATGCGCGACCCGGTCATCTACCGCATCCGCAAGGCGCACCACCATAACACCGGCAATAAGTGGTGCGTCTACCCGATGTACGACTACGCCCACCCCTTGGAGGATGCGTACGAAGGCATCACCCATTCCATCTGCACGCTCGAGTTCGAGGTGCACCGTCCGTTCTACGATTGGCTCCTGCGCACGCTCGACACCCCGGCCAAGCCGCAGCAGATCGAGTTCGCCCGCCTCAACCTGACCTACACCGTCATGTCGAAGCGCAACCTGCTCGAGCTCGTGCAGGAGAAGCGCGTCTCCGGCTGGGACGACCCCCGCATGCCGACGATCTCTGGTATGCGCCGTCGCGGCTACACGCCTGCCGCCGTCCGCAAGTTCTGCGAGACCGTCGGCATCACCAAGCATAACTCGCTGTCCGACGTCGCGCTCCTCGAGCACGCCGTGCGCGATGACCTCAACAAGACCTCCTCCCGCTTCATGGCGGTGTTGGATCCGGTCCGCCTCGTCATCGAGAACTACCCCGAAGGCCAGGTCGAGCAGCTCGCGGCCCAGAACAACCCCGAGGAACCGGCCGCGGGCAGCCGCCAGGTACCGTTCTCCAAGACCCTGCTCATCGAGCGGGCGGACTTCATGGAGATCCCGGAGAAGAAGTATTTCCGCCTCACCCCTGGACAGGAGGTCCGCCTCCGCTGGGGCTACTTCGTCACCTGCACCGGTTGCGTCAAGGACGCCGCCGGCAAGGTCGTCGAGGTCCGTTGCACCTACGATCCCGCCACGCGTGGCGGCGACGCTCCGGACGGCCGTAAGGTCAAGGGCACGATTCATTGGGTTTCGGAAGCGCAGGCCGGCGATGTCGAAGTCCACCTGTATGACCGCCTCTTCGCGCATGAGGACATGAAGCACATCCCGGAAGGCTCCGATTGGCGGACGCTCTTGAATCCGGCTTCGCTGCAGGCCATCCGCGGCAAGGTCGAGCCCGCGCTCCTCGCGGTGGCGCCGGGCACCCGCGTGCAGTTCGAGCGCATCGGTTACTTCTGCACCGACACCAAAGATTCCCAGTCCGGCCAGCCCGTCTTCAACCGCACCGTCAC
>CAIXHF010000117.1 GCA_903919185.1 uncultured Opitutia bacterium
GGCCATGACCTCATCCGGCGACAGCACGGGGGCCTCGGCGCCGGGTCGACGCTGCGGGGCTTCGTTGGCGAGGACAGGGGCGGAGGCGAAAAGCACCACCTCGACGGGGCCAGCCACTCGATAGTCCACCCAATCAATAAAGCCGTAAGGGACGGCCGTCATGGCGGCGGCCAGCGCCGCGCCAGCGAAGATTGATCGCCCCAAGGGCTGGGCGGCGGCCAAAGCAGCCAGTAAGGCCCCACCGGCGAAACCAGCGGCGTGAATGGCGATAGCGGTGCCGATGTTCCAGCGGGCTAAGGCATAGTCCTCAGCATCCCCCGACCACTGGACATAATAAAGTCTGGCGATGGCCCAGAGCACACCCAGCAGCGCTCCGAGTAAAGGGGCGAAGCGAGCACCGAGGCGCTCGTAGGGACGCGTCGCCAAGGTCGAAACTAAGGCCGCCACCATCCCGCCAAAGAAGGCACCCTTAATCGAAGCAACGCCCGTGAAAGCCGCCGCGAGGATGAGGAAGCCCCAGGTGAACCAGTAGGTGCGTCCTAAGTTTTTCATTCGCCGACCACCGTACCAGAGGGAACGACCGCACCCTTCTTGACTACAATGACGCCATCACGGACAAACAACGATTCATTCTCCCACTTCTCAGGCAAGCCCGTCGGCGAGAGGCGGCAACCCCCGCCAATGCGAGCGTTCTTATCGATGATCGCGTTGCGGATAAAGCAGTTTGGGCCGACCCCAATGTCCGGGCGACCGAGGGCATGATTCTTGGCCAGGTCATGCGGGCGCTCAAAAGCATCCGCACCCATCATGACGACATTCTCTAGGCGAGAACCAGCACGCACGACCGAACGTACACCGATGACGCAGCGGTTGATCTCCGAATCATCGACGATAGCGCCGTCAGCCATCAGCACACGGTGGGCATTACAACCGTTCAGCTTAGCGGTCGGCAGGTAACGGGCGTGGGTATAGACTGGGTTGGCACTGTCAAAGAAATCAAACGGCGGCACCGGGTCGGTCAACGTCAGGTTACACTCCCAGAATGAGCCCACCGTGCCGATGTCCTCCCAATAGCCATCGAAAACATAACCCATCATACGCTTCGTCTTCAGCAGGCCAGGGATCACTTCCTTGCCAAAGTCGGTCTGGGCAGAGTCAGCCAGGGCTTCGCGCATCACGCGGCCGGAGAACAGGTAAATTCCCATCGAAGCCAAGCAATAGGGGCGGTCGGACTGGTCGGCCAGACGGGCGCGGGCTTTGCCTCCGAGGACGAGGGACTTGATGACCTCTGGGTCCGTCGGCTTCTCGACGAATTCCGAAACGCAGAGGTCGGGATTAACGCGCATCACGCCGAGGGCGGAAACTTGGTCGGAGGGCATGGCCTTCGCGGCGATCGTGACGTCGGCGGCCGATTCGATGTGCTGACGGACGAGGTCGGCGAAATCTAGGCGGTAGAGCTGATCGCCCGAGAGGATGAGCACCAAGTCCTCATCTTTCAGGTTATAGTGGTGGAGGTTCTGGCGGACCGCGTCGGCGGTACCTTGATACCAGGACTCCTTGTCGCCGGTCTGCTCGGCAGCGAGGATATCAACGAAACCGCAGCCGAAGCCGTCAAACTTGTACGTCTGCTGGATGTGCTTGTGCAGGGATGCGGTGTTAAACTGCGTCAGGACAAAGATCTGGTTAAAACCAGAGTTGAGGCAGTTGCTAATTGGGATGTCGACCAAGCGGTAGTTGCCCGCCAGCGGCACCGCCGGCTTGCAGCGATCCTTGGTCAGCGGGTAAAGGCGGGAGCCCCGGCCGCCGCCCATGATAATACTGATGACTCGAGGAAGGGTGTGCATAGCAGGAGTAATACGGGCAGTCTCGCCCCTCCCAGAAACCGCCTCAAGCGAAAAGCCAGAATGGCGGCTTGAAGACGGACCGGTGGCAGGTTTGCTTCGACTCCCGCATGGCCTTCGCCTTCCACATCCTCGGCAC
>CAIXHF010000118.1 GCA_903919185.1 uncultured Opitutia bacterium
ATTACGGGCAGCGTGGTCATGCGCGGTAGCGAACAGGAGACCGTGACGGGGACGTTCGGCCTCGAATGCGAGGCCGGCGGCTTCACCTTCCAAACCGAAGGGTCGTCCTTCACCCAGCCCCTGCAAGATGGGCATGGCCTGATGAAGCCCTTCGACCTCACGCCGATTCGCGCGGGCCAAAGTGAGTTCAACCTGAGCGGCATCATGCTCGTGAATACCGGCGACCGAATCAGCTCGCTCAACATCTCCGGGCGAGACCGACCCTTCAACTTCCGCCGTAAGCTGACCGTCGAACACGTCCCCGAAACGGGCCGGCCCGCTGACTGGGGCGGCTCGATTGGCAAACTGGAGGTCACCCCCCCCGACCTCTCCAACCGCTTCCCGGAGGTCGGTGAGCCTATCAAACTTAAGCTCACGCTAGTCGGTGAAGGTAATTTAGAGCGCATCATCGCACCGGAGATTCCTGGCACGGATACTTGGGATATCGCGCTGGCCTCTGAACTGCGGCAGCGGCGCAGCGAAGGCCGTCGAACGTTCATCTACACGCTGGTCCCGCGCCTCCCGGGCGACCTCAAGACCCCGGCCGTCCGGTTCCCAACCTTCAACCCCGACAGTAAAAAATTTGAGACCGTCGAGTTCGTCGCTGTCGCGGTGAAGGTCAGTGGCAACGCCCCCGCCAAGGTTGAGTTAGTGACGATCGACCCCTCGGCCAAGCTCGGCACCCCAGCGGCCAAGACGGTCACCGGACTACTCACCCCGACCGTCGCCGCCGGTGTGAAAGGCGTGGCGAAAATCGAACCCCTCGCGGCTTCCCAGCCCTTCTGGCTATCCAACTCCGCCGCGCTGGTGGCTCTCCTGTTGACTACGGCGATTATCAGCGTTGTCGGTTACTTCGCCGCCCACCCCGAGTTTCTCATCCGGCGCCAGGCGCGGGGTAACCTCCGCCGAGCCCGTACCGCTGCGCAGTACGCCCTGCGGCGCCAAGACTACGCCGCCTACGCTCGCGCAATGACCCAAGGCCTGCGCGCCGGCACGGCCCCACTCCTCAACGCCGAGCCTCTCGCGCTCACGCAAAGCGACATCCTCCGGGCCCTACCGACGGCGAGTCCCACGCTGATTGAAGCCGTCTTTCTAACTGCCGCTGGCGAAAAATACGGTGCGAAAGATGCCCGCCAAACTATCGCCGAGGACGCGCAACTCCAGGCGATGCTCAACACGTTGGAGGCACAACTATGAGCCGCCTCCTACCACTGCTCACCCTCTGGGTCTTGGGTGCTACCGCGCCCCTGCAGGCCGGCGTGGGTGAAGCCGCCTACGAACGCGGGGACTACGTCGGGGCCCTCCAAACTTGGCGTGCCCAAGCCGAACTGGACGGGGTCACCGCCGAGTTACTCTCCGCCATCGGCAACGCCGAGTGGAAACTGGGGCACAAGGGTCGCGCGATGGTCTGCTGGGAACGAGCCTTACTCTTGAGCCCACGCGATCCCGTGGCCTTGGCTGGTATCAAACACGCGCTAGGCGCCGGCGGCACCGATCGCCCGACGCAGACTTGGTCCGAAAACTACGCCGCCTTCCTCGGGGCGGACCTCTGGCTAATCCTCGGGGCCCTCGGCTTCTGGGGCACGCTCTTAGCGGTCCTCGTCCCCAAGCTACGCCGCCAACCGATGGGCGATTGGACCCAGCGCATCCTCATCACCAGCGCGACCTTGTTCGCCCTGAGCATCCCGGGACTTTACGGTGCTTACACCCTCGCCAGCCGCGCGGTCGTGCGCCGCACGGAAGTCCCCGTCAAACTGACCCCGACACTCCTCGGCGAAGCCTTAAACGGGACCGCCGAAGGCGACGTCGTCCGGACGGGCCGCAAACTTAACGGCCACACGTATGTCACCTCCGCTGACGGTAAGGGGGGCTGGATGAAGTCGACGGAGCTGGAGCCCATTTGGGGCGGTGCCTTACCGGTCAACCTCGACCAGCCACAGGCCCCTTAAGGGTTTGGCCTTGGACAATTTCCGGTCGGGGGATTGGATAACCGTGTGCGCATCCTAGATCGCCATGTCTTGACCGAGACCGCCCTAGCCGGCGGCGTGGCCACGGGTGCCTTCATCTTTGTGATGGCGGCTGGCAACGTACTCAGCCAAGTCGCCAGCGCCATCGCCGCCGGCCGCGTCACCGCTTTCGAGGGACTGGAACTGGTCGGCCTGCTCTTACCTGGACTTATCCCTTACGTGCTCCCGATGGGAATGCTCACGGGCGTACTCATGACTTTCGGGCGAATGGGGGCGCAACACGAACTGACGGCGATGAAAGCCGGCGGCTTGAGCCTGCTTCGCATCGCCGCGCCCGCCCTCTGGCTCGCCGCTGGTCTAGCGTTGCTCGCAGCCTGGATTAACCTCGAGGTCGCCACGCGCTCCAACGATGAATACCGCCGGATCCTCATGGGGTCGGTGAAGGATAATCCAGCGAGCCTCATCACACCGGGGGAAATTAACCGTCAGTTCAAGGGCCTGATCATCCAAGCGCGCGAGCGTGATGGCCCCGTGCTCCGCGACCTCTGGATCTGGCGCCTCGACGCCGAGGGCCGTCTCTTCGAGACTATCCATACCGCCGAAGGCCGCCTCACGAAGGTCGACAAGCCAGACGGGGCCGCGGTGCTACGCTTGGTCACCATCTCCGCCCAAGTCGACACCCGCCGGCCCGGCGACGATGGCTACAAGTTTCCATCCGTGACCAAGGAAGCCGGGCAGGCCCCGCTGGAATTCCCGGTCAGCGGCGTCTTCAAAGAAGGCAGCGGCTACGATCGAAAACTGCGCTGGCATACCACTTCGGAGCTACTCGATCTCATGGACAAAGGCTGGCAGGTACCACCGAACGCCACGCCCGCCCAGCTCGCAGAGTGCCAGATGATGCCACGCACACAACTGATGTCTCACCTTGCTTCCGCCTTCTCTATCTTCTCGCTCGCGCTGCTCGCCGTCCCGCTCGCGGTTCGCGTCGGTCGCTCGGAAACCTTCGTCAACGCCGCCATCGCCCTCGCCGTGGCGCTGAGCTACTACATCCTGAGTTCGGCCGCGGCTTGGGTGAAGAACCCAGCCTTCCGCCCAGACCTCCTGGTCTGGCTACCAAACATCATCGTCGTCACGCTGGCGGTCGCGCTGCTCCGCCGCGCCTCCAAGCACTGAGCGCTCAGCGGTCGCGCTTGTACCAAAGGAAGAACGCTAAGGCCATATTGACCAAGGCGAAGACTTCGTTGAAGCCCTTCATGATGGCCGCACCAAGAATCATATCCGAGCTGGCGTCCAGCGCAATGATTCGTGGGGCCAACCGATAGGTCTCGTAGATCGGGTGCTCGCCGAAAATGAGCGCGGCCCAGAGGGGGAGGTCCGCAATCATCAGCGCAAAGCAATAGACCATGGCTCCACCGAAGCTAATACGCGGCAGGACACGGGAGCGCGATAAGAGCGGCCAGACCATGAGTAGCGCTGGCAGAAACATCAGCCAGTGTTCGATGATGTGGAGGGGGCGGTCGCGTAAGGCGGCTTCGTACAGTTCCGGAAAATGCCAAACCGAGAAATTGAAGTTAAAAATTAAGCCGGCCACCAAGGGGAGGACCAGGAACCGGGCAAACTTGAGTAACCGTGGCCGGGCCTCTAGGAAGGGGTCCGTCAACTCCGGCGGCAGGCCTAGAATGATGAGCGGGGCCGCGACATAGATAAGCAACATGTGCTGCAGCATGTGCGCCGAGAAGAGAAAGGCTTCGCCAATCTGGTCGAGCGGCGATCCGACCGCCATGTACGCGACCACCACGCCCAGGTGGAAACGGATCGCGTAATTACGCGGGTAGGCCAGCAACCCCGGGGCGCAGCGGGCGCGCAGCGGGCCGCAGGCGAGCGCATACGCCCAGGACACCCCCACAACGAGAAGCAGGAGGAGGGGCTCGGTGTGCCAGTGGAGTGGGACGGTCATTTAAGTTTGCTCAGCTTTAACACCCAATCCGAATCCGGGTCGGCTGCAAACTTAGCGAACCAATGTTTGCGGCGCGCTTCCGCGCCGAGCGTCGTACCCCGAAAACGAATCGCCAACTCGCGGTAGGCCAGCTGGGCGGCGGGCGGGTCACGATACTTGAGTAGGCTGCCAGCAAACTGCAGAATCTGTGCACCCGCTTGGTCATCATCGGGTAGTAGCTTCACCACCTCGAGGCACAAACGGTGCGCCTCATAGTTCGCATCCCGATAGGCACGTCCGGCGGGGACCAGGTGCTTAGCCGCCCATGCTTCCACGCGTTTGACCTCATCCTCAGTCGGCGGAGCTAATAAATTCTCTGGCTCGTCGAGAATCGGACGGACGCGCTGGACTGGAAGGCCGCGCGGGTCATACCAATGCGTGTCCGAGGCGGACGTCCACTCTAAGCCGAGTTCACAGAAGAGGTAATTCTCTCCGTTGGCGTGTATGTTGAGCGCAGCCCGCCAGTAGGCATCGGCCCGAGCTCGCGGTGACTGCTTGGGGTCCTGGGCGATGCGCATCTGCGCGATGAATAACTGTAAGGTCTTCCGATACTCCTCTGGCAGGTAAGGTCCAGCCTCTTGCCACCGTCCATCGCGGAAGAGGCGCCGACCCAGCAACGCCCGAACATGCTCCGCGGGCGTCATTCCATAGTTATGCACACCCCCAAGCTTGGGCGCACGAGGCGTGACCTTCCAGGAACGATCGACGGCCACCTTGAGTTCGTCGGTGGTCAAGACGCACTCAGCGACGTAGTCGCCGTCTTCTGTCATGCCTTCGTTATAAAAAAGGTTCATGGCAGGTACGTAGTGCCCAAAGTGTAATTCCAAGATGGCGAGTTCGACGCGCGCGCGACTAACCGCCCCCGCCGGCTGGCTGAAGTCGAAAGTGTAGGTATCATACTCGCTAGTCATGAACGCCTTGCTGGTGTAATCGGGGATGCCCAAGTCGACGGACTCGTAGCTGTAGTCGATCCCGTGGAAGGAAAAGTAGGGCGGGCCACGGAACTCATCTTCGGGCCGGGTGCCGCGGGCGGGCGCGGCCAACCGCTTGGCCGCCAACGGACGGAGACCTTGGCTGGCGCCTACGAGGTCACCCGCGCGCAAATGCAGACGAGCCGCGAGCAGTTGGGCGGTGGCATCCCCCGCCGGAGCGGATTTCAGGGTCACCGCACACGCGTCCCACTGCCCTAAGCGATACTGCAAGGCCGCGAGGCGGACGGCGTCTTCACCGAAATCCACCTTCGCCGCGCGCAAGGCCTGCAACCAGGCCATGATGTCGGCGTTCAGTTCTTTCGAAAAACCGCCGACCCCGTCTTGAGCCAGTTGACGGGCGGAACACAGGTAGGCCGTGGTTAATTTACGGTGCAAGGAATTCTTGGTCAGGGGCGACATTTCACCCGACGTAAGGACGGCCCGCAAAACGTGCTCAATAGAGTCACGGGCCGTCGCATCTCCCTGACGGTAAAGCTGCACGTAAGCCTGCAAGGCTTGCGCCGGGTCGACCTCAGGGTCCTCTGCATCGTACTCGGACTCCAACGATGTACCGAAAAGATAAGTCCGCGCCAGCCAACCATCGGCCGCGAGGTCGAGGTCTGCGATCGCTGGGTAACCTTCCGCGACCAGTTGCTTGACCTGCTTAAGGTCACGGCGAACGTCCTGCAGGTGCGCTTCGCCGCCATCTTCATCGAGGTCATCGGTTAGTGCCATGCGCAGACGAGCTTGCCGATAGGCGGCCAGGGCCGAGAGGTGCCGGCGTTGTGCGGGCGGGAGGTTGAGTAACGCCTCGCAGAGGGCCAACGCATCGGCGCGCTCCAAGGCGAGTGACCGGATGTAGAATCGAAATTCCTCTGGTAAATCCCGCAAGAGCTTGGGCAAGTCTTGGGGGGTCACCATTTTAACCGGACGAAGCACTGCGGTGGCGCCCGGCGGCAGGTCGTTGGGTAAGCCACGTTCATAAACCGCAAAGCGAAAACACCATTGCCCCTGCTTATTCTTATAAACCAACCCGTGCTCACCCTCCGTCAGGAGTGAGAGGTGCAAGGCAGCCCTCCGCACCAACTCTTCTCGGCGGGGATTCTGTTGTTGCGCGAGTTCGCGATCGAGCAAGGCGACCACCCCGGCCAACACCTGCTCCGTCGCTGCGATGGGTAAGGCCTTCGGAGCGGGGCCAAGAATCGCCACCAAGTCCTCCGACCAAACCGACTCAAGCGGCCGCTTCAGGGCGGCGTCGCCGACTTCCAGTGCACTCGTTTCGTACCACGGACCTGTACAGGCCCAGACCAACGCGGTGCCTGCCAAAGCGACAAGTAGTAAACTCAGTGGACGCCAGCGATGCACCCACCTTTTCTAGCAAAGGCCACCGAAGCGGGAAAACCTTTTATCGGGAAAGTTGTTCGCTGACGACCTCGGCGGTCAGGCTACCCGCTGGCTGCGTCAGCCGAAACCAACCCAGGACACGCCGCTCCCCGGGGGCAAGGAAGCCCGCCCGTGGATCGACCGTGAAGCGCAGCGTGTTGCCCGCTGGCGGCGCCGCCTCCCAGCCCACGGCCGCGTCGGCCCCGACCCAACTAGCACCCGTCCAACGAACCAGCACCGGCGGGAGGGGCAAGGGCTGCTCGGTGGGGTTATAAACTGCGAGGTCCGTCAGCGCGCCTTGCGAGCGGAGTTCCACGCTACAGCGGGCGGCGAGCGTTTCGCCGCGCACCATCTGACCAAGGCCCGCGCGGGTCCAGTTCTGGCGATCCCCTGGGAATGGTAACCGAAACCAATCCACTCCCCGGACCAACGGATGGCGGCCGGACTTCAAAGTCGCCAGGACGGTGGCGACCTCTTGGGTCTCGGCTGGCATGAGCTGGGTATAGGCCGTCCCCGCAGGCAGTTCACGGCTTTCGGCCCGGACGCCTAAGAAGGTGCCCGAGCGCGCATAGCACGCCACATACGCGTAGGTCGGCAAGGCAACGCGGAAGGGCTGACGGTAAAGGCTTTCCGCCTGCGCGATCCAGCGCAACGCCTCAACCGCAGAGACTAACCGGGCCGGCTCCTTCGCGCTGGGCCGCTGCGTGGCGTGCACCTGCAGCGTAAAACTATCCACCGATTTGAACAGCTGCTCACAACCAGGTGCCTGCAACCATGACGGCAAGGCGGTGATGGTGACCGCCAAAGCGGGGGCGGCTCGCTTGAACGCCTGCAGTCGCTCAGCGTAGGCCGACAGCAACCGCACCGGACAGTCGAAGTCGACCTGCACCTGCGTGATTGTGAGCCCAGCGGTACGCGCAGCGGCGAGTCCAACGTTCAAGAGCGTGAAGCCTTCTTGCAGGTTAGGTTCCTGCGGCCCACCCAGCGCCGAACCGGTGCCCATGCGCACGACTAAAGAAACCCGCCGTCCCGTGGCCAGCAACTGCGGCCACGGTGGACGGACCGCCCGCGGCGGATGTCCTAAGCCACACTCGCCGACTAGCACGATGAGTTCACCCACCTCGGCGGGTAAGTCGCCCGGCGCCAAAGACGCCACCGCGGCGGCACCCCACCCCTGCCGCCAAACATACGCGGCCTGCGACAACCCCTGAAAAGCAGGCAGCTCTTCCCGCCGGCACCCTGCACTGACGCACAGGCAAGCCAACAGGAAGAGCCTCAGGCGGCACATTAGCCGGGTTTAGCTAAACCACTTCGTATCGATACGATCGACGGAGAACAAGGATAGCAGCGCCGAATAGGTCGCAAATGCGAGCACCAGTCCGCACATAAAGATCCAGAACAGGAGCTTATGGTCGTAGATTAAGTGCATGAACCAGAGGATGACCGCAAAGAACTTGATGGCGGACATCAACGAAAGCGCCGTCAGAATAATTGGCATCGGCACTGGCAGAAAGATCAGGACGATCTCCGCGCCGGTGATGGCAGCCAGCCACAGGGCCAGCGTGATGAAGTGGTGGTAACGGCGGACTTCTTCGGCGAGGAAGTCAGGGTCGTGGGCGACGGCTTCGGACATGGCGTAAGGGTGGCTAGGAGGTTATTTGGCGAGCGGCAGGCCCGTTCCCCAGAAGCCGCTCGGCCCGAGGTATTCAACGAGGTAGACGACGGTGAAGATGATAATCCAGACAATGTCGACGAAGTGCCAGTAGAGGCCCGCGATTTCGACGTCTAGGCCCGCCATGTGGCCGGTGAGTTTACCGGTGAAGCTGTAGAAGTAGAGTAGGATGAGCCAGAGCACGCCGATGGCGACGTGGGTGCCGTGGGTGCCCGTCAGGACGTAGAACGTCGAGCCGAACACGCTGTTCTGAATCGTCAGGCCTTGGTGATAGAAGTGAGTGAACTCGTAGACCTGACAGCCCAGGAAGATTAGGCCGAAGAAAATCACGCCGAGGATGTTACGGCGGAAGGACTTCAACTGGCCCTTATGCATCGCAGACACCGCGAGTGCCATCAGGAACGACGACATCAGCAAGATGAACGTCGAGAAGGACGTCAGCTCGATGTTGAAGAGCTTCTGGATGAACTGCTGGTGGCCTTCGGCGTCCGTAAAGCCCGTCGGGTAGAGCTTGCGGTAGAGCAAGTGCGTCGAGATCAGGGTCCCGAAGAACATGCAATCCGAGGCAAGGAAGAGCCACATGATGAGCTTCTTGTGGTCGATCCCCGTGGAGGTGGGAGCGTGCGCGTGCGTCGCGTCGGCGGCTTGAGACATGGTGCTAAAAGTTGGGAGTGGCGAAAAAGGCGATTAGTAGGCCGAGGATTCGGCCTTCGCCTGAGCGGCGGCACCGTGCGGGTCATCCGGGGTCTTGAGCATATAGCCGCCGGGGCCTTCGAGGGCCCAGAGCCAGACGCCGAAGAACATGACACCGAGGCCGGAGATCACGATCCAACCCGCGTGGGGCACGCCCATCGACATCATCGGCATACCAAAGCCAATGATAAGGAAGCCGACCCCGGCAAGGAGCGGGAACCAAGATTGGCTGGGCATGTGGACGCCGGCTTCGCCGCCGTCATTCTCATAGGCTAGCTTGAGCACGCCATGCTTGTGCTCGAAGAACGCGTCGCGGGTGGCGATGATCGGGCTACGGGCGAAATTATACTCCGGCACTGGCGAAGGCAGCGACCACTCGAGCGTACGGCCATTCCAAGGATCACTGGAGCACTTGACGCCCTTGAAGGCGGTCCAGACCAGATTCATGAAGGCCAAGAAAACGCCGAGGCCGAGGATGAAGGCGCCGATGGTCGCGACGTAGTTCCAAGTCTCCCAACCGTTGCCGGCGTGGTAGGTATGCGTACGGCGCGGCTGGCCAGCGAGGCCGAGGTAGTGCATCGGGCCGAACGCGAGGTTGAAGCCGAGGATGACCATGCCCGTGGCGAGGTAAGCGATGCCGGCGTTGGGCATGCGACCGAAAATCTTCGGGAACCAGAAGTAGAGGCCAGCCATCAGGCCGAGGAGCACGCCGCCGAGGAGCACGTAGTGGAAGTGCGCGATGACGAAGTAGCTATCCTGCTGTTGAGCATCCGCCGGAGCGGCCGAGTGCATGACGCCGGAGAAACCGCCGCACATGAACATCCAGATGAAGCCCAGACATAGAACCATCGGCGGAGTGAAGCGGACGCGACCACCCCAGATCGTGCCGAGCCAGTTGAAAATCTTCACGCCCGTTGGCACAGCGATGGCCATGGTGAGGAGCGCGAACGCGGCGGTCGGGATGGGACCGAGACCGGTGGTGAACATGTGGTGGCTCCAGACGGCGAAGCCGAGGAAACCAATGACGGCACCCGAGAATACGATGATCGGGTAGCCGAAGAGGGCCTTGCCCGAGAAGGTCGGCAAAATTTCGGAGACAATACCCATCGCTGGGAGGACGAGGATGTAAACTTCCGGGTGACCGAAGATCCAGAAGAGGTGCTGCCAAAGAACGGGCTGGCCGCCCGCCGAGGGGTTGAAGAAGTTCGCACCGAACTGGCGGTCGAACATCAGCTCGATGAGCGCAACGGTGATGGCCGGGAAGGCGAGGATGATGAGGACCGAAGTGACGAGCGCCATCCAGGTGAACACCGGCAGGCGCATCATGGTCATACCCTTGGCACGCATGTTCACGATGGTGCAAATGAAGTTGAAAGAAGCTGCCAGCGAGGCGATGCCGAGAATCTGGATGCCGATGATCCAGAAGTCGGTACCGACGCCAGTGAAACGCGGGGCCTTCAGGGCGGCGTCGGCCTGACCGAAGGTGCCCGAGAGCGGGGCGTAACTGAACCAACCGTTGGCCGGGGCGAAGTCGGTATAGACCAAGGCTTGGTGCCAAGTGAAGCTATCAAACCAACCCGCGAGGTGAGCGAACTCGAAGAGCCAGCTGCCGTTGAGCACGAAAGCACCAGCCACAAACGTCCAGAGCGAGAAGGCATTAAGGCGCGGGAAAGCGACGTCACGGGCCCCGATTTGCAGCGGCACGAGGAAGTTGAAGAACGCCGCGGAGAGCGGCATGACCCCGAGGAAAATCATCGTGGTGCCGTGCATCGTGAACAGCTGGTTATACATGCGCGCCGTGACGAAGTCGTTGTCGGGGCGGGCCAACTGCGTGCGGATGGCTAAGGCCTCGACGCCGCCCACGAGGAAGAAAATCATCGCGAAGGCACCATACATGATGCCGATTTTTTTGTGGTCAACGGTGGTCAACCAGTCGGAGAAACCGCGCGTGCGGTCCGGGCGGAACAGGCCGAGGTCGCTGCGCTCAGGCGCGAGCTCCATCTTGTCGGCGACAGG
>CAIXHF010000119.1 GCA_903919185.1 uncultured Opitutia bacterium
ATCGGCACCCAGACGCTCAAGGTGAAGACGAGTCGCGGGGCCGAGAAGGTTGATATGAAGGTGAAGCTGACACCCGGTAAGCACGCGCTCGCGGTGACGTGGGCTAACCCGCCGACCGATCTCAGCTCCGGCAGCCGCCGGCTCGGGACGTATCGCTATCAATTGCTCGGCCCGACCGACACCCGTACCGATTTACAACGGAAGTTGGCGGCGTTCGCCGAAGGCAAGAAGGGCGACGAACGCGCCCGCGCCATGGTGAATCTTTTCGTGAGTCGCGCTTTCCGCCGGCCCGCCACGACCGTCGAAATCCAGCGTTATACCAAGGTATTTACCGCCGCCGAGACCACTAGCGGGTCTTGGGAAGCCGGTGCTCAAGCGATGATTTCCGCTGTCCTGGCGTCCCCTAAATTCATCTTCCGTATCGAACAGGACGATCAGCCCTTCGCTAAGGATGCTCACCCGCTCTCGGAGTTCGCCCTCGCCTCGCGCTTGAGTTATTTCCTGTGGGGTTCGATGCCCGATGAGGAGTTGTTCGGCCTCGCGAACGCCGGTAAACTTTCCGCCAGCCTCGAGGCCCAAACGACGCGCCTTCTAAAAGACAAGCGTTCGCAATACCTGGTGTCAGGCTTCGCACTCCAGTGGCTGCAGACGCGGCGCTTGGCGCTCGTCACGCCCGATGCGAAGATGTTCCCCGAGTTCGACGACGCGCTGCGCACCTCGATGATCAAGGAGACGGAGCTCTTCCTGTCGGAAATCGTCCGCGACGATCGCAGCGTGTTCGATATCATCGACGCGGACTTCACCTACCTGGACCGTCCGTTGGCGGAGCTGTATAAGATCCCCAACGTGGAGTCGCGTCGCGCGGGTGATTTCGTCCGCGTGACGTTGCCCAAGGGCGAACGGGGCGGCGTCCTCACGCAGGCAAGTATCCTGACGGCGACGTCTAACCCCGACCGGACTTCGCCCGTGAAGCGTGGTAAGTGGATTCTCGAACAGATTCTCGGGACGCCGCCACCGCCTGCGCCAGCCGACGTGCCGTCGCTCGAGGGCCAGAAGCAACTCACCGGTAATCTCCGCCAACGGCTCGAACAGCACCGCGCTAACCCTTCCTGCGCGTCCTGCCACAACCGCATGGATGCGCTGGGTTTTGCCTTCGAGAAGTTCGACGCCATCGGCCGCAACCGCACCATGGATGAGGGCGTCCTCATCGATACCGCGGGTAAGCTGCCCGATGGCCGTACGTTTGCCGGCGCCACGCAGCTCAAGTCGGTCTTGAAGGCTGACCACGAGAAATTCGTCCGGAATCTTTCCGCTAAGTTGCTGACCTACAGCTTGGGCCGTGGGCTCGAGTTTTACGACGAACCCGCCCTCGATAAGATGGTGATTTCAGCTGAAAAGGGCCAGAATCGCTTTTCAGCCCTGGTCATGGCCGCCGTCTTGAGCGACCCCTTCCGCCTCCGTCGGGGCATTTCGCAGGTTGAAAGCGTCCCCGCCCCACCTAAAAAGAAATAACCCCTCGCCGCCATGATCCACGATAAAGTCCTCAGCCGCCGTACCGTCCTTAAGGGAATGGGCGTCACCCTCGCGCTGCCTTGGCTCGAGAAGATGGGCATGCAAACGAGCTGGGCCGCCGGCAATACTCCCCTCGCCCAGGCCGCGCCCAACCGCATGGCCTATGTTTATATTCCGAATGGCGTCGTCCCCAGTGCTTGGCGCGTCGCGACGGAAGGGGCGCTCCCGGCTAAGCTGCCGCCCATCCTCCATCCGCTGGCGGACTTATCTAAAGATTTTTCGATTCTCTCCGGCCTGACGGCCGACAAGGCGCGTGCCAACGGGGACGGCGGTGGCGACCACGCCCGTGCGATGGCGGCTTACTTGACCGGCGCTCAGCCGCGTAAGACCGACGGCGCTAATATCAAGGTCGGGGTTTCCGTCGACCAAATCGCCGCCGCTCGCATGGGCGACCGCACGCGTCTGGCCTCCCTTGAGGTCGGCGCCGATTCCAGCAAGATGGCCGGCGGTTGCGACTCCGGTTATAGCTGCATCTACGAGTCCAACATGTCCTGGCGCTCCTCCACCCAGCCCATGCCGAAGGAGGTCAGCCCTAAACTAATCTTCGAGCGTCTGTTTGGTTCCGGCACCGACCTTGACCGCGCCCGCCGCGACGCCGAACGGAAGAGCGTGCTCGACGCCGTGCGCGATGACTTCCGCGAACTCAACGTGCGCCTCGGCGCCGATGACCAGCGCAAGCTCGACGAATACTTCACCGCGGTTCGCGAAATGGAGCTGCGCATCTCCAAGGCCGGCTCCTCGGCGGCCCCCAAACTCCCCGTCGGCGTCAAGGCCCCGACCGGTATCCCGCAGAGCTATGAGGAACACCTCCGCCTCCTCGCTGACCTCATCGTCCTAGCGTTCCAGACCGATACGACGCGCATCTCGACTTTCGTCTTCGCGAACGAAGGAAGTAACCGTTCGTACCCGTTCATCAACGTGCGCGAGGGTCACCACAACCTCTCCCACCACGGCAACGACCCGGAGAAGATGGCGAAGATTCAAGACATCAATATTTTCCACACCACGCAGTTGGCTTACTTCCTTAACCGCTTGAAGTCGGTCAAGGAAGGCGACGGCACGCTCCTCGACCACTCGATGATCGTCTACGGTTCGGGTAACGGCGACGGTAACCGCCACAACCACGACGACTTGCCTATCCTCCTCGCTGGCCGCGGTTGCGGCACGATCCGCCAGGGTCGCAGCATCCAGTACGGCAAGGAAACCCCGTTGAATAACCTCTGGGTCTCCATGCTTAACCGCATGGACATCCGCGACGTCCAGTTCGGCGACAGCTCCGGCGAACTCAAGAAACTGGTCTAAGTAAGGGGACTGGTGGGCCGGAGTATGGTTGGCTAGGGGTTGTGTGCAGCTGCCTCCTGTATCTGGTAGGGTTGGCACTGCGTGCCAACCTAGCCGCCTCGCCTGTCTCTTTCGCGAGCCCCGCTCGCGGGTAGGGGCAAGGCTTCGCCTTGACCACCTAACCAAGGAGGGCGCGGCGAAGCCACGCCCCTACCATTCCCCTAGCCAACCATACTCTAGCCAACCAGCCCCCTCGCGGCCTTCAGCCGCGCTCACCTTTCCCACTTTTCCACCGGCCTCCGGCCGATTTGCACTTTTGCACTGCCTCTCTCCTCTCTCCTCCGTCCTCCGCACTCTGTAATCTACTCCGCCACGCCCCTACCATTCCCCTAGCCAACCATACTCCAGCCAACTAGTCCCCTCGCGAACTTACAGTTCGCGCGCTAGATCAGCCCCATTTCCTCCGCCACGCTGTCGACCTTATGTTCCACCAATTCGAGCTTGGCGTGCAGGGCGGCGACTTCGTGTCTGAGCAGGGCGTTTTCTTCCCTGAGGGTTTTTAGTTCTTCGAGGATTTCTCCGATGAGATGATGGATGTTCATAGTTATTTAAAGGGTTGGGGGTCGTGCGAAGGAGGCCCGCGGCCACTACGCGAGGCGGCCGGAGGCGGGAAACCCACGGGCGTAAGGGCGCCCGGCAGGGGAGGAGTCGACTGGTGGACTTATCGTGAAATCAACGCGTCTCTCCGCAGGGCGAACATATGTCCGCTCCGGGTCGTAGGAAGCTGTTGTGCGTGTTGATCACGAGGCCGAGGAACATCGCCAAGTGCGGAAATCCGTCAACGAGATTCTAATATAATCGCTTTTTCTGAGGGAACTGGCTAGTTTCTGTCGGGTCTCCTTGCTATGACTTTCCGTCTCCTCATCCTC
>CAIXHF010000120.1 GCA_903919185.1 uncultured Opitutia bacterium
CAACCCTATCTCACCACCAACGCTGGGCGCTTGGGGTCGAATTTCCAACCGGGCACCAGGAACTGCATGGCGGCGGCATCGTCGCGCGAACCCGAGGGTAGCTTCAGATAGAGTTGGTGGGCGGCCTCCAGCTGGGCTGGGTCGATTTCGACGCCCAGGCCAGGCTTCTGCGGTACAGCTATCTTGCCGCCCTTAATCTGCAGGGGCTCCTTCGTGAGCCGCTGGCCTTCTTGCCAAATCCAGTGCGTATCCATCGCCGTGACATCGCCGGGGGCGGCGGCGCCGACGTGCGTGAACATCGCGAGCGAGATGTCGAAGTGGTTATTGGAGTGCGAACCCCAGGTGAGTCCGCGCTCCGAGCAGACCTGGGCGACCTGCACCGAGCCCTGCATGGTCCAGAAGTGCGGGTCCGCGAGCGGAATGTCCACGGCTTCAAGCTTCAGGGCATGTTCTAGCTGGCGCCAATCAGTGGCCACCATGTTGGTCGCGGTGCGTAGGCCTGTGGCCTTCTTAAATTCCGCCATGATTTCGCGTCCCGAGAAACCGCCTTCGGCGCCGCAAGGGTCTTCGGCGTAAGCGAGGACGCCCTTCAGGTTCTGGCAGACCTCGATGGCTTCCTTGAGGAGCCACGCGCCGTTCGGGTCGAGGGTAATGCGGGCCTGCGGGAAGCGGGCAGCCAAGGCACGGACAGCTTCGACCTCACGGGCAGCGCTGAGGACGCCGCCCTTGAGTTTGAAGTCCTGGAAGCCGAAGCGTTCCTGCGCAGCCTCGGCCTGCCGGACGATGCTCTCGGGCGTCAACGCCTCTTGATTGCGGAGACGATGCCAAGCGTACGGAGACGTGGACTCATCGCGATAGCCGAGAGTCGTCTTACGGTAGTCACCGATGAAGAAGAGGTAGCCGAGCATCTCGACCTCGGAGCGCTGTTGGCCCTTGCCCAGTAAAGCCGCCACGGGCTTTTGCTGGAACTGGCCCAGCAGGTCGAGCAGGGCGGACTCAATCGCCGTCACGGCGTGGATGGTTACGCGCAGGTCGAAGGTCTGCAGGCCGCGGCCACCGGCGTCGCGATCGGAGAAAGCGGCGCTCACCTTAGCTAACAACGACGCGTAGTCGGCGATGGGTTGGCCGAGGAGTAGTGACGTCGCATCCTCGACGGTCTGACGGATCTTCTCACCGCCGGGAACTTCCCCGAGGCCCGTGTGGCCGGCGTTATCGGTGATGAGGATGATGTTACGGGTAAAGAAAGGCCCATGCGCGCCGCTGAGGTTGAGCAGCATGCTGTCGTGGCCGGCGACCGGGACGACCCGGACGGACTGGATCAGAGGAGAGGGCATTACAAAAAGGGTAGGGGTGGGGGTAGGCTCAGGCCTTGGAGTTGGGGCGGGATAGGAAGACCAGGGCAGCGGTCACCAGTGAGGTGAAGGCGAGGCCGTAGAGTCCGATGTAGACCGATCCAGTGGACTGCTTGATCCAGCCGAAGGCAATCGGTGCGGCCCAGCCGCCGAGGTTGCCGAGAGAGTTGATTAGGGCGATGCCTGCGGCCGCGATAAGCGGGTCGAGGCTCTTTTGGGGAATCGGCCAGAACAGGGAGGCGGCCGACTTGAAGCCTAGCGCAGCGAAGCAGATGGCGCCGAAGGCGATGGGTGGGGCGGAGAATCCGGCGACAAACATGCCGACGCCCGCGATGACGAGGGCGGTCGCGACCCACGCCTGCTGGTTCTTCCAGCGGGCCGCGGCGTAAGAGGCCAGGATCATACCGAAGATAGAGACGATCCAAGGCAAGGAATTCAGAAAGCCGGCGGACATCACCGAGACCTCCTTCGCATCGGAGTAGCCAAGCCAGTGGACGAAGTTTTCGGTCAAGCCAAGGAGGCCTCCGTGCTGACCTGGCGTGGCCAGCATCTCTTTAATGATTGTTGGTAGCCAGAATGTAACCGCGTAGATTGTCAGTTGAATCGCGAAATAGACGCCACAGAAGCCCAGCACGACCGGCGAGGTGAGCAGCGCAAACTTGTCGATAGTTCCAGGTTGCGAGGCCTGGGCGCGTTCCGACGCCAGCGTGGTTTCCAGTGCCTCGCGTTCATCCGTCGTCAACCAGCGGGCTTGGCCGATGTCTGAATCCAGTAAGAGCCAGAGGATTCCGGCCATGAAGACGGAGAAGGCGCCTTCGAAGACGATCATCCACTGCCAAGGCTGCAATCCAGGGACGTGGAGTTGTAGCAGGTAAGCGGAGAGCGGACCGGAGAGGATGGTGGCGATGGCGGAGCCGCTCAGGAAAATCGCCATGGCCTTGCCGCGGTCGGCAGAAGGCAACCAACGGGTGAAGTAATAGACGACCCCGGGGAAGAAGCCGGCTTCGGCTGCGCCCAACGCGAAGCGGAGGGCATAGAACTCATATTCATTGCGAACGAAGGCGAGTCCGGTCGCCAGCAGGCCCCAGGCAACGGCGATGATCGTGAGCCACCGACGTGCGCCCAGCCTTTCGAGGGCGAGGTTAGCGGGGATTTCCAGCAAGGCGTAGCCCCAGAAGAAGAGGCCGGCTCCGAATCCGTAGGCTAGGTCGCCGATTCCCAGTTCGGCTCCGAGTTGTTCCTTGATGAAGCTGATATTCACCCGGTCGATATAGTTCACGATGAACATCACGACGAAGAGCGGTAGCACCCGCCACTTGACCTTCGAGACCGCGGACTGGAGTTCTAACTCGCGCATGTCCGCTTACCGGACGCCAGCTTGGGCGATGAGGGCGGCGAGTTGTTCGACTTCCGCAGGCTTGAGGTCGGTCAAGGGAGCGCGCACGGGACCGGCGCTATGGCCGACAATGGTCGCCCCAGCCTTGATGATGCTCACTGCATAACCGGCGTTCTTATTACGGATTTCCAAGTAGGGCAGGAAGAAGGTATCGAGCAGGCGGTTCTGCGTGGCGACATCGTCCGACGCGATCGCGTGGTAGAAGTCCATCGCCGCTTGCGGAATGAAGTTAAAGACCGCCGAAGAGTAGACGGGTACGCCCATGGCCTTGTAGGCGGCGGCGTAGACCTCGGCGGTCGGCAGGCCGCCGAGGTAGCTAAAGCGGTCGCCCATCCGGCGGCGAATCGAAACCATGAGTTCGATGTCACCGAAGCCGTCTTTGTAGCCAATGAGGTTCGGGTTGGCGGCGGCCAGCTTCTCGAGGTGGTGCGGCTGCAGACGGCAGACATTGCGGTTATAGACGACGACCCCGATTTTGACCGACTTGCAGACCTGGTCGACATGCGCGGCGACCCCGTCTTGATTGGTCTCCGTGAGGTAATGGGGCAGGAGCAGGATGCCCTTGGCGCCGAGGCGTTCGGCCTCCTGGGCGTATTGGATGGCCACGCGGGTAGGACCGCCGGCGCCGGCGAGGATCGGGACGAGCCCATCGCACGTATCGACGGCGGTTTTGATAATCGCCGAGTATTCCTTGGGCTCGAGGGAGAAGAACTCGCCCGTGCCGCCGGCGGCAAAGAGAGCCGTGGCACCGTAAGGGGCGAGCCATTGCAGGCGCTTGGCATAGCCGGCGGGGTCAAAATCGCCGTTCGCCGAGAAGTCGGTAATCGGGAAAGACAGGAGGCCGGAGGACAGGACTTTCTTAAGCTCTGGGGGGGACATGGCGACGGGCGAGAGGAGAGGATGAGGAGTAATCGGGCGGGAGAGGGGAGGCAATAGGAAGAATAAGGAGTACAGATTACGGAGTACGGAGTGCGGAGGTGAAGGGGACTGGTTGGCTAGGGGGAGGGTAGGGGTGGAAAAGTGCAAAAGTGCAAATCGGCCTACGGCCTGTGCAAAGGTAAATACCAAAATAGGTAGGGGCGTGGCTGCGTGCTGACATGCAGGAGTACAGATTACAGAGGTAAAGGGGGACAGGGAACCGGAGGTAAAGGGGAATGAAGCGCCAACCCTACCCGATACAGTGCCAAACTCTTGCTGTCTGCAGGTCGGATGGTTGGCTCTTCCTCATGCGCCTCCCCACGCTGTTTGGACTATTCGCCGCCTTGGCCCTCCTGGCCGCGGAGCGCCCTAATATCATCGTTATTTTGGCGGATGACCAAGGCATCGGCGATGTTTCGGCCTATAACCCGAAAGGGAAAATCCCGACCCCCCATCTCGACCGCTTAGCCGCCGAGGGCATGCGCTTTACCGATGGGCATACGACGTCGGGGGTCTGTACGCCTTCCCGCTATAGCTTGTTAACCGGACGGTACCACTGGCGCACCCGCCTGCAGAGTGGCGTGCTGGGTGGCTATTCTGCTCCGCTGATTGCGAAAGATCGCCTGACCGTCGCAGGTTTCCTTAAGCAGCAAGGGTACGGCACGGCTTGCTTCGGTAAGTGGCACCTCGGGATGTCGTTCGCACTCAAGGCGGGCGGTGTCGCCGACGACAAGGGGGTCTTTGATGGCGCTGGCGCTAAGGTCGGCCAGGAAGTCAATTACGCCGCCGACATCAAGGACGGCCCGTTAGACCACGGCTTCGACCAATTCTATGGCATCAGCGCTTCGCTCGATATGCCGCCGTTTGTCTGGATCAAGGATCGGCGCACCACGGAGATTCCGTCTGCCACCAAGACCTGGCTGCGGACTGGTCCCGCCGGCCCGAAGTTTGAAGCCGTCGACGTCCTACCGGGCGTGATTGATCAAGCCATCGCTTACGTGACGGCGCAGAAGCAGGCCGACCCGCCGAAGCCCTTCTTTATTTACCTACCACTGAATGCTCCGCACACGCCCATCGTTCCGACCAATGAATTCAAGGGTTCCAGTGGCCTCAACCCCTACGCCGACTTCGTCCGGCAGGTTGATTCCGACGTCGGTCGGCTCTTAGGAAAACTCGAGCAGTTGGGCCTGCGCGAGAATACGCTGATTGTCTTCACGTCCGATAACGGCTGCTCGCCGGCCGCCAAGATCGATGAACTGCAAGCGAAGGGCCACGAGCCCAGCTATCTCTACCGTGGACATAAGGCGGATATCTTTGAGGGCGGCCACCGCGTGCCGTTCATCGTCCGCTGGCCAGGTAAGGTGAAGCCCGGCAGCGTGAACCCGCAGCTCATCGGCCAGATTGATTTCCTGGCCACGTTCGCCGAGGCGCTCGGCGTGCCCGTGCCAGCGGGTGTCGGTGAAGACAGCGTATCTTTCCTGCCGGCTTTGCTCGGCCGCGAAGGTCCCCCGCGTCAGTCCATCGTGAGCCAATCCATCAACGGCAGTTTTGCGATTCGCGATGGTCAGTGGAAGTTGGCGCTCTGCGCGGGCTCGGGGGGGTGGAGCGTCCCTAAACCTGGCTCGAAGGAAGAGAAGGGCCTACCGGAATTCCAACTCTACGACCTGGCGACAGACCTAGGGGAGAAGACGAACCTCGCGGCCCAGCACCCCGAACGGGTCGTGGCCATGAAAGCCGCTTTACAGGCGATGGTGGACCGCGGCCGCAGTACCCCGGGCCCCGCCCTGGCTAACGACGTCCCCGTGGTTTTGGTCAAGAAAACCGGTAATAAGAAGCAGCAGGATAAGTAAGTGACGGGAACATTTGCCCCTAGGCGGGGACAGGTTCTATTAGACCCCGTACCCCGATGAAGGCCCCCCTTTCCCTTTGGTTCACCGCTGGCTGCTTGCTCGTAGCCCAGGCCGCTTGGGCCCTCAATAAGGGCAACGCTGGCCCGGAGGAAGTTACCTTGAAGTTCAAGCTGCCCCCGGCGCCCGTGCTTTCGCCCGAAGAGGAATTGAAGACCTTCAAAATTGAAAAGGGTTTCCGCGTCGAGCTCGTCGCCTGTGAGCCGATGATTCAATCGCCCATTGCCATTAGCTTCGACGATCAGGGCCGGATGTTCGTCGTCGAGATGCGTGGCTATATGAATGATGTGAACGGCGCCGGCGAGAAAGACCCCTCGGGCCGCGTGTCGCTGTTAGAAGACACGAAGGGCACGGGCCGGATGGACAAGGCCACGGCTTTCGTCGACGGGCTCGTCATGCCTCGGTCCGTCCTCGCCGTGAACGGCGGTGCCCTCATCGGCGAATCCCCGAATCTATTTTTCTGTAAGGACACGAAGGGTACCGGCGTCGCCGACGTGCGTACGGTCGTCGCGACCGACTACGGTACCCGCGGCGGTCAGCCCGAACACATGGCGAACACGCCGACCTGGGCGATGGACAACCGCATTTGGAGTGCTGGCTACGGCACGAGCTTCCGTCTCACTGCTGGTGCTTGGCAACGCGGCGCCGGACTTGGCCGTGGGCAGTATGGCCTCTGTCAGGACGATGCGGGTCGTCTGTATTACAACTATAATTCCGACCTCCTGCGCACGGATCTCCTCCCGGCGGCCGCGTTCGCGCGCAACCCGCTCCTACGCAATGTAACCAGCGTCAATAGCCCCGTGGTCCTCGATCAGTCGGTCTACCCCATCCACCCGACTCCAGGCGTGAATCGTGGCTACGATGCGAGCACGTTGCGGGCCGACGGGACGCTCGCTAAAGCCACGGCGACCTGTGGCGCGGTCGTTTATCGCGGCCATCTTTTCGGGCCAGAATTTCATGGTAACGCTTTCATCCCCGAGCCTTCGGCCAACCTCGTGAAGCGGATGGTGCTCACAGAGAAGGACGGCGTGGTCAAGGGCACCGCCGCCAAGGCTGGCCAAGAATTCCTCGCTTCGACGGATGAGCGTTTCCGCCCAGTGCAAATTGTAAACGGACCCGACGGTGCCATCTACATCGTCGATATGTATCGCGGGATTATTCAGCACCAGGGCTTCCTCACGCACTACCTCGTCGCAAACATCAAGGACCGGAAACTTGAGCAGCCGGTGAACCACGGCCGCATCTGGCGCATTGTCCCAGAAAAGGCTACCCAAGTCGCCGCTGTGAAGGTGCCCGCAGGCACGGCCGCCCGCGTGGAGCTTCTCCGCCATCCTTCGGGTTGGGTACGCGACACGGCGCAACGTCTGCTCGTTGAATCTGCGGACGCTTCGGCCGTGCCCGCCTTGCGTAAATTGCTTAAGACGGAGGGCGTCGCCAACGCTTTCCCGCGTCTCCACGCGCTCTGGACGCTCGAAGGCTTGAACGCGCTCGATGCCGACTCCTTGCGCACGGCCATCAAGGACGCCGATCCCCAGGTCCGAGCCGCCGGGGTGCGCCTCGCCACGCTGGATCTCTTGCCGGACCTCATCGCCTTGACGGGCGAAAAGGAAGTCGTTGTGCAGGCGCATCTCGCCATTCGTTTGGGCGCCGCTGCTTCTCCCGAAGCGGATGTCGCTTTGGCTAAGCTACTCGTGGCCCATGGCCAAAATACCTTGGTCCGCGAAGGTGCCTTGACCGGTATGCGTGGTAAGGAGACCACCATCGCCAAGCTCGTCGCCGCCCAGGCCACTGCCGCCAATACGGAAGGCGCTGGCTTTGTCGTGGAAGCCCTCGCCACGTTGGTTTCGCAATCTGGTAAGGCGGGTCCGATGGAGGACATGCTGAACCTCGCCGTCACCTTGGAGAATAAGGCCATGCAATTGGCGCTTATCCGTGGCCTCGATCGTGGTGGCCGTGATCCGAAAGCTAAGCCGACCAAAGGCACCGCCGCGAGCAAGGTCGCTAAACTCCTGTGGCTGCCCGCCGAGCCGCCAGCGATGGCGAAGCTCACGGCTGCGCTGACGGATAAGGCTGGCGCCGCCGCCCTGGTGGGCGTGAACGAACGCGTGATGTGGGCGGGGAAGCCTGGTGCGCCTAAGCCTCCGGTCGTGACGCCTTTGACGGCAGCCCAAGCGGCCTCTTTCGAGCGTGGCAAAACCATTTTCAACGGTCTCTGTGCCGCCTGCCACCAGCCGCATGGCTACGGGTTGGACGGCTTGGCGCCGCCGTTGGTCGATAGCGAGTGGGTGCTCGGCAAGCCCGACGTCGTGGCGCGTATTATCATGAACGGTCTCGGCGGCCCGGTGAAGGTTGGTGGCCGCACGTGGGACCTCAGCATGCCCCCGATGGCGCAGTTGAATGACGAAGACCTTGCCGCTGTCGTGACTTATGTCCGCCGTGAATGGGAGCACACAGCTGCGCCCGTCGACACTAAGTTTGTAAAAGGCCTGCGTGATCAATACGCCTCGCACGCTTCTTGGTCCGCCGACGAACTCCGCCCGCCTGCCCCCGCGAAGAAGTGAGCGCGCGGCCGTAGGCCGCGAGGGAATCTTGCCTCGGGTAGGGTCAGCACTGCGTGCTGACCTAG
>CAIXHF010000121.1 GCA_903919185.1 uncultured Opitutia bacterium
GGCTTACTTCGCCGGGGAGAGGTCGGCCTCAGTCAGCGGGGGCTTACCGACTTCGCTGCGCAGAGCCTTGACCTGCTCGGGCTTCACCGGCGTGGCAACGTTGCCGAAGCTATTGCGGACATAGGTCAGCACCGCCGCGATTTGCTCGTCGGTCTGGAAGGACTGGGCTGGCATCGGACCAGGGAGCTTATACTCCTTGCCCGAGACGGTCAGCGGACCCTGCAGGCCGCGGAGCTGGATACGGATGAGGTTCTCGACGGGGCCATTGACCCAATTCGACTTGGCGAGCGGCGGAGCGATCGGACCACCTTCGGCGTTCGGGCCGTGACAGGCCGAGCACATCGCAAACTGCTGCTTACCGAGCGCCATCACGCCCGGATCGATACCAGCGGCATGGACGACGGGCTTGATGGTCGAGATATCGAGCGGTTTGGGCTCAGGGGCCTTGGTTGCGGCGACACCCTTCTCGAGCGTGGCGAGCCAAGCGACGAGGTCGCGGACTTCATTGAGCGACAGAACGCCATCCAAGGCCGGCATACCCGAAACAGGTGCAGTCGTGGCCTTGACGTCCTTGCGAGCGATGCGCCAGCGATTCCCAGCTACGTCCACATCGAGGAAGTCAGGCTTCTCCTGCAACAGCGTACCGGTGAGGGCGCCGCCATTAGTGAGGTCGATATTTACGGTGCCGTAACCCGAGACAACCACGGCCGAGGACTGGACGACCGACTCGAGCAGGTAACGGCGATCGCCGCGCTTGGCGATGCCAGCGAGGTTCGGACCAGCTTCACCGCCAGCGGCATGGGAGTCGGCCGAGGCCCGGTGACAACGGAGGCACTGGCCAGCAGGTAAGGCTTGGAAGAGCGCGAAGCCATTGGTGGCGTCGCCGCCTTCGAGGGCCGGCATCCACTTGGCCAAGGCGTTACTAGGGTCAGCCAATGTGGTCTTTAGTTTCGCCAAGGCATCTTTAACGGAGGCCTCTGGACGGGCCGCAGCGGCTTCCAATAACTCAATCGCGGCGGGCGAGACGCCCTTGGCGGCACCGAGAGCGGAGAGCTGTTCAGCGAAGAGCGCTTCGACGCCCGCAGCCTGCAGCTTAGCGAGGGCTTTCCACGCGCCCTGACGGCGGGCCGGCGAGCCGGTCTTGGCAGCCTTAGAGAGCTCGATGAGGCCTTGGGCTGGATTGCGATGGGCGAGTTCACCGATGGCGACCATGGCGACTTCGTCCTTGGCGTCCTTGGCATACTTGTCGGCGAGTTCGACCGCGTTCGCAGGCTTACGGGCGAGGAGCATCTCCAGCGCCTTAGCGCGGGCGGAACCACTCAGCTTCTGGTTAGCAGCCAACGTGGTGAGCGTGTCAGCTGGTAAAGAAGCGACGTCGAGCTGGAAGAGCGTCACCAATTCCAAGGTGGCCTTCAAGGTGTCCGAGTTGCCCTTGAGCAACTGAGGCAGCGCCGCGGTCAAACTGGTGCGGACTTCCTTTGGGTCGCGAGGAGGCAGCGGCGACCAATGGGCGGTCGACTGGTCGACGGGGTAAGGATTGGCCCACTGGGCCAGAAGGCGGAGGGCTTCATTACGAACTTCGTCAGGCAGCTTTTCGTCGATAGCGACAGCGACCACGCGGGCGGCGTTCTGCTCACCGCCGAGGCGGAAGGCGCTGTGCACCAAGCGGCGCAGCATGAAGGGCGTCCAAGCACGTTTATCACGGGTATCGAGGAGTGCGGCCACGGTGGGACGGCCCGGCTCGAGGCCAAGATCATGGACAGCGCGGACGGCTTCATCGGCGACCACCGTGGACTTATCATTAACGAAGCGGGCGGCGGAGGGGTCGAGGCGACGGCGGAGCGTAATCACGGCAGCGAGGCGCACCGAAGCATTGTCATCCTTGGCCACGGCATCAAAAGCGGCTGGGGTCTGGCAAATGAGATCGATGGCGAAAGAACCCGCATGGCGGAGCACCGGATCCTTATCGGCGTTTTCGCGGAGCATCGTCAGGACTTCCGGCAGATACTTGTCGGCGGCGAGACGGCCCGCGGCGATGGCGGCGAAGGAACGCACGCGGAGCGAGGGATCGAGAATTAGTTTACCGAGCGGCAGGTCATTACCCTTCAACGGAGCTTCTTCGAGGACGCGGATGGCCTGAGCACGAACTTCAGCGTCGGCATGGCTCAGTAGCGGCACGAGGCGGTTCGCGGCGGCAACGCGGTCAGCCAACGGGGCGACCGGCGTAACCTTGCCATTAAAGGCTTCGCTCGGGGCAATCGCAGCGCCACGGCGGGCGAGGATACCGAGGCCCCAGATTCCATGAACGCGCTCAAGGGGATTAGCAGACTTCGTCGCGGCTTCAAAGCGTTCAGCGGCGTCCGGGCGGCGGGTCAATTCAATCTGAGCACGGAGACGGATGCGCTGGTCATCATGCGCAAGCAGCTTGGATAATTCAGCAGAGCTGCGTTTACCGAAGCCTTCCTTGATCAGGCTGGCCACCGTGGACGCAGACTCAGGCTTCATCATCTGCTCAGCGGACAGCGTGATAATACGGCCGGCGTTGTGCGATTCCCAGCCGGTGATAAAGTCAGACACGACGAGGCGGCCCTTCCAGTCATACTCGACGTCCGTCGCGGCAACTCCCCAGAGTAGTTGGTGAGACTCGGTCATCTTCATGCCGGCGCCCGCAGGCTCGACCTTAAAGGACCAAATGCCGGACGCACCGGCGGAACCACGATAGTCGCAGATATGGAAGTGTTGGGCTTCCGCTTCGATATAGCCAGCGCCTGGGTGATAGGTCAGCCCAGACGGACCGGAGCTAATGTAAGCGGACGGAGGGATGATAAAAGACGGCTGGACGGGGTTCTGCAGTTCCCAGACTTTTTCCGTCATCCAGCGGGAAGGCGGCCGCTGATCGAGGCCGATTTCACGATGGAAGGTATGCATGGCCTGGTGCTCCATTTCCCAACCAGAGTCAGCGCCTTCGACGACATAGACGACGCGGGCTTGGTCGCCTTGGTCGGAGTTATTATCGACGGAGATGCCGTTACCAAAATCGTCAAAGGCGATTTCCTTCGGATTACGGAGGCCGAAGTGGACGACCTCGAAGTTAGAGCCATCGGGCTCGAAGCGGAAAACGGCGCCGCGGTTACGGGAATCGTATTTCTTGCCTTCCTTTGTGGTGAAATTGAAACCGCGGTCGCCGATGGTACCCCAGACGCGGCCGTCGTAGCCGATGGCGAAGCCGTTCATGTCGTGGCCCGAAAGAGAGACGCGCACGCCAAAGCCATCCTGGAGGACCTTACGCTGGCCTTCCGTGCCGTCTTGCTTGGTATCCTGCAGCATCCAGATGCGCGGAATACAGGCGAAGTAGACATTATCGTCCCAGGCCATCACCCCGGCGCCCGTGCCGTCGAGGACGTCATTAAACTTCTCGTCGAACATCTTGGACTTGGCGAAAACGCCGTCACCCTGCTCGTCAGTCAGGAAGCGAATCTTTTCGGACTTGGCCGTCATCCACTCGAGGGACTTTTTGCCAGCCCACTTCTGGTGCATGGCGAGGCGATCAGCCGTGGTCTTGGCCGCCAAGTCGTCATGATACCAGAAGAGGTTATTACGGTCGTCCTCCACGCCAAAGCGGAAGCGATGGGTCTCCGCGACATAGAGGCTACCGTCGTTGGCGAAAGCGATGGCCGTCGGCGAGGTCACACCGGTTTCCTTGTGACCCCCAGTGACCTTGAACGTCGCGCCCGGCTCGAGGGCGGCACTGCCTTCACCCGCCACACGCACGAGGTTGTTCGCGGCCTTGGGCTTCGGACGGCCCCCCGAGGAGAACTTCGGCTTGTTATCCGAAGAAAATAGGAAGTGGTCAGCAGAGATGAAGCCCCAAGCACCCACTTCGCTATCGACCATGCGGATAACGCCTTTCTTCCCCTTGAACTCGGTGATGTCCCAGACGACTTCCACGAGGGTCAGGCTGTTCTTGCCCACGGCCTCGCGGACGACCTTGCCATTGATGAGCAGTTGCACCGCGGTCTTTCCAGGATGATTACCGCCGGCGACCAGGAACCCGAGAAAAGGATGCGTGAGCAGGATGTCCGGCGAGGTCAACGTGCCGGTCGCAGCATCACCGCCATGACCTGAGGTCACCAAGGCGTTACCGCCGTAATTACGGAACTCACCATTCACGCCATCGACCTTACCCGCCACCGGCGCTAGGCCGAAGGCCGTGCCCGTGGTCTGCCAGCTATCAAAGCCGTCGCCTTCGAAGGCTTGGATGACCTTCACGTCAGCCTGCAGGGTAGCGGCGCCGATAAAAAGGGATGCGAATAAGAATGATGTGGACCTCATGGGGATAACGGGGAGTCACCCTAGAAAAAGGGTTGTTCCCCCGAGGTCGAGGATGGCTTCTAAAAACTTGCCCGTCCCACCGATGAATCAGCGAATTCCCGAGAGAACTTGGAATTTAGCCCCAAAATGGGCGGGGTGCGTCAAGGCCCGTAGGCGCCCCGTGGCCTCACTGTCTCCAGCGGCCATGATGCGCTCCATCGCGGCGCCAGCCTGTTTCACAAAAAAAGCCTCCTGCCGCTCCAAACGCACCGAGCCGAATCCATGGGCGACCAAGATCGGCTCCAGTCGGTCCCAGAGAACGTGGCACGTCAGGTCCTGCGTGCCGAGGTTTTCTAAGATCGCTCCGGAAAGCTGATGGCTGCGGTAGGCACGGGCGGTGCCCGCTGGCGAACCTTCGAGGCACTGCGCCACGGTCTTACCGTAATCCAACAAGATGACCGCCCCACTCCAGCCACCGCCGAGTAAGCGCTCCAACAAGGTCTCCGCTGCCAAGGGCGCATCGAGTAACCAACCCTCGGCCGCCAAGGGTAACGAGGCAGCGAAGGATGCCGCTGGCGGGCACGAGAATTCCGTCAAGGCCTCCACCGTCAGTTCCGCGTCATCGACGCGGACGCCGAGCTCACGCCAGCCACCGCCTTGAAAGACGAAGCGATGGAAGGGCTGAGCGTCGAGGAGTTCGTTCGCCACCAGCACCGTGTGTGCGGGGAGCTCAGGCTTTTCTCCAACCCTAAAAACCCGCAGCCCGGCAAACTGCTTTGCGACGCTCGCGAAATGCGCTTGGCCAGGTTCGGCGCCGACTTCAACGAGCGTGTGACCGGAAATATCCCCGACCAAAGTAGCCGCCGCGGCAGCGATGAGTTCACCGAACATCGGGCCCAGCGCCGCGGCCGTGGTGAAGTCCGTTCCTGCGGCCTTCCCGACGCGCGGCCGCTCACTGACGTAATAACCTAGTCCGGGCGCATACAACGCTGCTTCCACCAAACGCACAAACGGCACCACCCCGCCGCGGGCTTCGCGACGAAGCACGTCTACAATCGCGGCATGGCGGGCCTGAGCGTCCATACCCCCAGCGTGGAAGGCTCTTTTCGTGAGCGCCAGACGAAACGAGGTTGAGCCAGACCCGGAATTGGACTGACTACTCTGTAATGATCCTCGCGATCGAAAGTTCCTGCGATGAATCCGCGCTCGCCTTGTTCGAGCCGGCCGCCGGGCTGCGCCGCGAAGTCATCAGTTCACAGGCCGAAGCCCATATCCGCTTCGGCGGGGTCGTCCCCGAACTAGCGAGCCGGATGCACCTGTCGGCCCTGCCGTTATTGCTCGAGGATTACCGCGATGCCCTAGCGGCCGTCTCGCTGATTGCGGTAACCCGCGGGCCCGGCCTTCTACCCTGCCTATCGATGGGCGTCAGCCTCGCACGCGCCTTGGCCCTCGCCACGGGTAAGCCGCTCGTCGGCGTGAACCACCTCCGCGGGCACGTCCACTCGCCCTTCATCGGCCTACATGCGCAAAGTCCCGCGAGTTTTCTCGCCGCCCGCGCGGCCCTGCTCCCGCATCTCGGCATTATCATCTCGGGCGGTAACACCTTGCTCGTGCGACTAGCTACTGACCTTAAAATCACGGTCATCGCGCGCACCGTCGACGATGCCGCCGGCGAAGCCTTCGACAAAGGTGCAAAACTCCTCGGCCTCCCTTACCCGGGCGGCGCCCTCATCGAGCAACACGCTGCCCGTGGCGATATTTGTAAATATGTCTTCCCGCGCGGCATCCCCGAGAAAGCCGACCTGCGCATGAGTTTCTCCGGACTAAAGACCGCCCTGCGTTACCAACTCGAAAAGATGTCGGATGCCGAGCTCGCCGCCGACTTGCCGGACCTCTGTGCGGGCTATCAACACGCCATCATCGAGCAGCTAGTTTCCAAGGCCAGCGCCGCCCTCGACCGCGGCGAGTATAAGTCCGTCGGCCTCTCCGGTGGCGTGGCCAATAACCAGACTCTCCGGCAACGGCTGACAAACGTCGCGCTCCAACGGGACTTACCGATGCTCATCGCCGAGCCGAAGCATTGTGGGGATAACGCTGGCATGATCGCTTTCGCCGCTTGGGCGGACCGCGACCTGCCCACGGGGACCGCGGCAGCACCCGCGCCTTCGTTGACGGTGGAAGAAACCTAAACGCCTTAGCCTTGCTTCACTAATTCAGTGTATGCCTTGAAGTGCGGGGCCTGTGCGTCACGGACCATCGCGTAGAATACCGTCTCAACTGGCAGAATGGTCACGCCGTGGTGACGCAGCATGGAGAAACAAGTTTCCAGGTCGGCCAAGCGGCGGGCCGTGATAGCGTCGGCTAGTAACGTCACACCCATCTCGAGACGGAGTGCGTCGACGGCGGTTTGGTAAACGCAGACCGGACCTTCCAATCCACAGATCAAAAGATTATTAATCCCCTGGCTAGACAGGGCTGTCGCAAGTTCGTCGCCCGCCAAGGCGGAGAACGCCGTCTTGGCGACGACCACCGCGCCCTCGCCTGCCGCCTGCAGGAGAGCGGGATGCGTGCGGCCCAGTTTAGCCGGGACTTGCTCAGTGAAGAATACAGGAATGCCCAGCAACCGGGCCGCCCCTACTGCCAAGGCACAGCGACGCAGGCAAGCCTCGGACTCGGGCATGGCCTTGAGGAAGGAAGGTTGCACGTCGACGACAAGCAAGGCCAGGTGCGGGACGGGACTTTCGGACATACGTCCACCTTGCCCTTACCGCCCCCTAAGTCAGCCGCAAAGAGGCGCCTTATCATCCCGCCAGAGGGCCAGAATGTGAGGGAAATGGGATTGCCCCACCCTGCCCGCTAGCCTCATTTTGGAGGCATGGATTGGCAGGTTAAACCTATTGCTCGCGCCTGTGCCGCCTCCGGCCAGGAACTTCACGTCGGCGACACCGTCGTCTGCGTCGTCTTCAAGCCCCTCGGCGGCAACATCGAGCGCGCCGACGTCCTTAAGGGCCATGCCGCCAGCTTCACCCCCAACGGCCTCCTGCTGGGCCGCTGGACTCGGGAGGTCAAGGAACGCAACGAAGAGGAACAAGCGCACCGCGCTCAGCTGCTGGCTTCGCGCGAGGAGTTCTTCCTCTCGCTCTACGACGACGACGCGGACCCCAGTGGAGATAAGGGAGTGCTCAAGCACATCCTCGCCATGCTCCTCGAACGCAAGCGCATCATCCGTGCCATGGGACCGGCTGACAAGGGCCTCATTCCCTATCAGCACGCTTCCTCCAAGCAGACCTACCTCGTCCCCGCCTTGGACCTCCAGCCCAGCCACCTCCTGCAGGTGGGCACCGCCCTGGAAATGCTCGTCGGCTAACTTTATGTCATTCCTCCGTCCCGCCAGCGTCCTGCTGGCCGTCCTCGCCCTCGTCGGTTGCCAAACCGATAAGGTAACGCACATCGCCTCCATCTACGTCGAGGCCCCGCCCTCGTCGACCCTGACGATGCGGAAGAACGTCCAGCTTCCCGTCAGCGGTATCACTATTCCGATTATGACTAAAGAGCTCACCCTCGCGGAAGACCTCTTGAGCACCGACGTGATTGAAGCCGGACCCAGCGATATTCGCCAAGTTTATCTGCTCGTCCATGTGAACATCACCGCAGCCCGGACGATCATGGATATCACGCGCGAGGCCCGCGGGAAAAACCTCGTGCTAGTTGTCAACGATGCCGCCGTGGGAATCATGCACATCGACCAGCAAATCAATGACGGGAAGCTCGCCTTCGCCGTCGAACAAAAGGGCATGAGCAGCCGCGATGCCGCCCTTTTCCTCTGCGAAAAGCTGAACGCCTCGACGCTCATCATTCGCAAGGAACTTGAGCAAAAGTGAGGCGGGGACTTAGCACGCTCGTCTGCCTACTCCTCGCGGGCTTACTCGAGGCCTCCGAAATCGTCTGGCCCACGTCGATGGATCGGACGACTATCCGTTCCTACGAGGACTACGCCCAACCCACGGTATCGGGTAAGCCCGAGTCCGCGCTCTTCGGTATGGTGCGCGACGACCAACACCGCTTCCACGAAGGCGTCGATATCCGTCCCATCACCCGAGCCTCCAACGGCGAACCGCTCGACCGCATCTTCACCGCCATGAAAGGCAGCGTCGCCTATATCAACCAACCGCTGAACGGCCCCTACGGTAAATACGTCATCCTCTACCACCCCGAGGCCGAGATTCCCGTCTACACACTCTACGCCCACCTAGCATCCATCGAAAAGACCCTCAAGGTCGGTGACAAACTCCCCAAGGGCTCGGCCATCGCAACGATGGGGCACACCTCCACCAGCCCCACGGCCATCCCCAAGGACCGCGCACACCTGCACTTCGAAGTGGGCCTCGTACTCTCGGCGAACTTCGGCAACTGGTATAACCAACAGGCCGAACTCCGCGACTCCCCGAACCAACATGGTATCTGGAACGGGCAAAACCTCTTAGGCTTCGACCCTGTGCCAGTCTTAGCACGTTCTTCGGTCAACCTCCTCGACAGCGTCCGGCAATTGCCGACCGCCTTAGCCGTGACGATGCGAACCAAGCGCCCCCCCGACTTTATTCAACGCTACCCAGGGTTACTCGCCCCTGGCAGCGACCCAGCGAAGGCGGCGGGGTGGTACGTTGAATTCACTTGGTATGGCCTGCCGAAACGCTGGACCGCCCTCCCGCCGGAGAGCCAGCAGTTACCCAAAGGAACCTGGAGCTACGTGGCCTTAGACCAAGAATTTCGCCCGCTATTGGTCCAGCGTAAGATGATCACCGCCGACGCCAAGATGCCCGGCGAAACGCTGATTCGCAACGTTGACATCCTGCTGACGGGGACGCGCTGATTAATTGTTGCCCGGATTTTCAGGCGAATCGAGGACGAGCCGGAGGTCCGGACGATGCCGCGCCAACAACCCCTTCCAAAAAGTCTGCTCCGTCAGCTGGGCGGTGGCGCGTTCAAAGGGACAGACGACCCAAGCATTCAGGCGGAGTTCATTCTCCAGCTGGCCGGGCGACCAGCCGGCATACCCGACATAAGCGAATAAGCGGTACTCGCCGATATCGGCCAAGACCTCGGCCTCTTCCCGGCTGATACCAAAGCGGATTGCCGCTGGGCCGCGCGCCGCGAATTTCCATCCACCCAAGGCCATCCGGTCAGCCGAACAAGGCCCGCCGACATGCAGAGGCACGCCCGACAACGGCCCAGCGCAGAACTCTTCTTGGACTTGGCCGAGATACTGCCCTAGGGGGCGATTCAGGATTACCCCCATCGCGCCGTCGGCTTTGGTATGCGTATGAATGAGAACGACGGTCTCGCAAAAGTTTTCGTCGCGCTGCAAAGGGTGCGAGACCAGCACGCGGCCCGCCATGGACTGGAATTTGCTGGCCATCAGCCCACCAACTTCGTGACGATCAAGCCTGCTTGCGCAAACAGCTCTGCGACCAACGGGTCGTTCTTATAGTCATGCCGGTAACGCACCTCAATGATTCCGGCGGCCGCGAGAATCTTGGCGCAGTTCACGCACGGAAAATGGGTGACGTAACAGACCGTGCCCTGGAGTGAAACGCCACGCTTGGCGGCGTCAGCCACAGCGTTCTGCTCCGCATGCACGGTGGCCTGCTCGTGCCCATCACGGATCTTGGAGTCATGGGGCGTGCCCGGCAGGAAGCCATTGTAGCCCGCGGCGACGAGTCGATTGGGGTGCTTCCCCGTGGACACGACAACGCAGCCGACGTGCAAGCGTTCGCAACTGGAGCGCGAGCTGACCAAGACAGCGGTGGCCATGAAATATTCATCCCACGAGGGGCGAGACCCCTCGTTGACAAGGGCCTCGAGCTGGCTGGCGAGTGACTCGGGTGCATTCATCGCGACATCCAGAATTCCGTAGGGGTCAGGCCAAGGCAAGCGGCAGTTACGCACAGGGCACCGGCCACCAGCAACAACCCGGCCGCTTGGGCGAGGAAAGGCACGAAATCCCCTGCGTGTTGGGCCTGCCGGAAACCCCGGTGCTGCCAGACTGCCCAAGGTAGGACGAGGAGTGGCAGCCAGCCGAAGACCAATCCCAGGCAGGCGAGTCCAGCGGCCATGTGGATCGCATGAAGGCCACGGGCGAAGCCCCGGCCGAAACGGACGACGGTCGTGCGCTTACCGGCTAACAAATCAGTCTCTAGATCGCGCGCATTGTTGGCTAAAAGAATATTGTCCGCCAAGAGGCCCAAACCCAGGCCTGCGATAAGCGCCGGCGTCCACGGCACGAGTTCACCACGGCAACCGGCGTCCAACCAAACTGCCCATACGGTCAACGCCGTCGCTTGCACGCCGAAGCAGGCGATGACGAACACATCCCCGAGCCCATTGTAGGCCAACGGATACGGCCCCAAGGTGTAGCCTAAGGCGCATGCGATCGCGAGGAGCCCAGCCAACGCCAACCACGGCGAAAGTAGGCCGACCGGGCTACCGACGACGAGTGCCAGAATACAGGCGACCCAGATACCGCGCTTCATCTGCGCCGGCGTGATGTCACCGTTCGCGACGGCCCGACGCGGCCCGATACGCGCGGAGGTATCGGCCCCTCGCAGAGTATCCCCGAGGTCGTTGGCGAAATTACAGGCGACCTGCACGCAGAGGGCGAAGGCTAGACAGTACGCTAGCACTAGACACAGCGCTCGTCCGTCGACCTCGCCATAGGCCCAGATGACCGCGCCCCCCACCGCGACGGGCACCGCCGCCGCGACTAAGGTCTTCGGCCGACAAGCGTCGATCCATGTGCGCAGGGCAGCCATGCTA
>CAIXHF010000122.1 GCA_903919185.1 uncultured Opitutia bacterium
ACCTTCGTCCGCTTGGTCGCCCCGTTCGCCCCGCACGTCTGCGAAGAAATCTGGGCGCGCCTCGGCCACCAGGAAAGCGTCAGCTGCGCCGCTTGGCCGAAGTTCGACCCAGCCAAGCTCATCGAATCGACCGTCGAAATCATCTTCCAGGTGAACGGTAAGGTCCGCGCCACCGTCAAGGTGCCCAAGGAAACCACCAAAGAAGCCCTCCTCGCCATGGCGAAGGCCGACCCAAGCGTGCAGAAGTTCCTCGAAGGGAAGCCTATCGTGAAGGAGATCGTGGTGCCCGGCCGCATCGTGAACCTCGTGGTCGCCGGCTAAGCCTCGGACACTCCCCCAAACAAAAGGGCCCCAACTGGGGCCCTTTTTTATTGAACACGCACCGAGGCTTAGACGTCGGCCATCTCGAGCTTCGGAACTAGGAGATGGTGAATCGCGAACGCCACGACATACGCAAAGGCGCAGAAGCTGAAGAGAATCGCGTAGCCACCGGTCGGGTTAGCATCAAGCACCATACCGGCAACAATCGGGAAGATCATGCCGCCGATAGAACCCGCGAAACCACCGAGGCCAGAAACCGAAGCCACCGCCTTCTTGGGGAAGGTGTCGGAGACCGTGGCATAAATACTGGCCGACCAAGCTTGGTGAGCGGAGGCCGCAAAGGCGATGAGGAAGACCGCGTCCCACATGCCGAGGCCGCGGACGAAGAAGATCGGCAGCGAACAGAGCGCGAAGATGAGCATCGAGACCTTGCGGACCTTCACGATGTCGAAACCACTTTCCGCAAAGCGCTTCACCAGCCAACCCGCGAAGATACTGAGCACTGTGACGATGGAGTAGAGGACGACCAAAGGCTGGCTGAACATCCAGCCGAAGAAAGCGATGGGATCAAGCAGGCTGGGGACGACACCCAAGGCCTTGAGGTCGAGGTGCTGCTCCTTCTTGAAGTAGTCAGGGAGCCAGATCAAATAGAACCACCAGACTGGATCGGTGAGAAATTTGGCGACCATGTACGCCCAGGCCTGGCGCGTATTGAATAAGCTTCCCCAAGAAACCTTCTCATCATCGGCGGGGGAGTCGTCGGCCTGAGCTGGCGGATTACGGAATAACGGAATCCAAAAGAAGACCCAGAGGATACCGGCAATACCTGCGATGACGAAGGTCGAACGCCAGCCCCAGGCGGCGGCAATTGGCAGCACTACCAGCGGGGCGACGACCGAACCGATGTTGGAGCCGGAATTGAATAGGGCGTTAGCGAAGGCGCGTTCGGCGCGCGGAAACCATTGGGCGACGGTCTTGATGGCGGCAGGGAAGTTACCGCCCTCACCCAAGCCCAGGAAGACGCGGGCCGTGGCGAAACCCATCACCGAACCCACCGCAGCGTGGCCAGCCGCGGCCACGGACCAAAAGACAATAGAAACCGTGTAGCCAATCTTCGTGCCGAAGCGGTCAATGAACCAACCAAAGCCGAGTAAGCCCAGCGCATAGGCGAACTGGAAAGCAGAGTTGACGTAACCGTACTGGGTATTGGACCAACCGAGTTCCTTATCGAGGTACTCTGGCTTAATGAGCGAAAGGATCGACCGATCGATGTAGTTGATTGTCGTCGCGAAGAACAGCAGAGCCAGGATGACCCAACGGTGGTTGGAGCGGGGGGCAGGGGTAACCTCTTGCATAGGGCACTAAATGACCCACGGGATTGGGCTGTCCACCCTAGACTTTCTTTGACTCCCAAGGCGAGTCGGGTTCATCTCCTAGTCACCCATGCACGACCACATGAAGCCTCGTATTCTGCTCACGACCACCTCTTTTCAAGATACCCCCGGCGAACACCACAAACTACTAGCCGAAACGGGCTGGGAAGTCGTCACCGCCCGCGGGCCGCTCAACGAAGCCGACACCTTGGCCCTCATGGGGAGCTTCGACGGCTATATCTGCGGCGACGACATGATCACTGCTGCAGTCATCGAAAAAGCCCTACCCCGCCTGAAGGTCGTCTCCAAGTATGGCATCGGCGTCGACAAGATTGACGTCAAGACGCTCACCGCCAAAGGCATCCCGCTACTCTTCACCCCAGGCGTCAACCACACGACCGTCGCCGAACATACCTTCCTCCTCCTGCTTGCGCTCGAGAAGAATTTCTATTTCCACACCGACTCCACCCGCTCGGGGACTTGGAAGCGCAAGACCGGCCGCGAGTTGCTCGACAAGACCATCGGCATCATCGGTATGGGTCGCATCGGCAAGGAAGTCGCCATTCGCGCCCGCGCTTTCGGCATGAAGGTCATCGGCTTCGACCTCTACTGGGACGACAAGTTCGCCGCGCAATACGACGTGCAGCGCGCCGCCATGATGGACGAAGTCTTCGCCGTCTCAGACTACCTTTCCCTGCACACCAACCTGACCCCCGAGACGCGCGACCTCATCCGCGCCGAGACTATCGCTAAGATGAAGAAGGGCGTCCTCATCCTTAACTGCGCCCGCGGCGAAATCGTCCATACCGACGACATCGCCGCCGCGTTGAAGTCCGGCCAGGTGGGCGGCTACGGCACCGACGTCCTCGACGAGGAACCGCCACGCCCTGACCACCCGCTGACCAAACTCCCGAACTGCGTGGTCACCCCGCACATCGGCTCCCGCACCGCCGAAAGCGTCCAACGCCAAGCCGTCGCCGCCGTCACCAACCTCATTCGTGCGATGCATGGCGAAAAGCCGCTCGCCCAGATTAACCCAGAAGTCCCGGTCACCAAGGTTGTCTAACCCTACCCTCTTCTCCCCACCATGAGCGAAGTCTTCTACGTCATCCCCCGCGCCGCCCACGAGGCGCTTGTCACCGCCGCCTACGTCAAGCGCGGCTTCGGCGCCAAGGAGTCGGCCCAGGCCGCCCAGATGGCCAGCATGGCTACGCACCACGGCATCCGCACGCATAACGCCCTCAAGGCGCTGCACCTCGACGAACTCTTCGGCTCCGGCGCCAAGGTCCCGGGCTGCACGCCCAACGCCAACGTCACGAAGAAGGCCACGCGCTTCGAAGCCGCCGAAGTCTGGGACGCGCACCAGAAGCTCGGTCAGGCCGTCGCCGTCGACGCCATCAACCGCTGCATCGAGCTCGCCGAAAAATACGGCGTGGGCACGGTCTCGGTCGACAACGCCTTCCACTACCTCTGGGGCGGTGGCTACGTAATGGAAGCCGCCAAGCGCGGTTACATCGCTTACACTAATTGCACCGCGACGCTCGCCGAAGTCGTTCCCTTCCAGGGCAAGCACCCGACCCTCGGCACCAATCCCCACTCGTGGGGCTTCCCCACCACCGATGCCGTCGGCTTCCCGATCGTGATCGACTGGGCCACCTCCGTGATCGCCATGGGCCGCGTCCAGGTACTCAAGCGCGAAGGCAAGATGCTCCCGCCTGACGCCGCCGTGGACAAGGATGGCAAGG
>CAIXHF010000123.1 GCA_903919185.1 uncultured Opitutia bacterium
CGGCTCGAACTCAACTACCACCTCATCTCTGCGCTCGAAGGTTTCTTCCTGCGCACCCTGCGCGCCTTCGCCGCTCGTCCTATCGCCCCAACTTCCTGACATGCGTTTCCTTGCCCCGTTATTCTGTGTAGCTGCCTTACTGGCCGGTCCTGATGAAGCCCAGCGCCGTCGACCCGAAGTCGAGCGGGCCATCGCCAAGATGACGCCCACCATCGTCCGAATTGAAGTGATTTCCGAGGACGGCGCTGACGGCCGCATGCTCCGCCAACATTCCGTCGGCTCTGGGGCCATCATCGACGCCGAGGGCCACGTGGTGACTAATTATCACGTCGCTGGCCGTGGGGCTACGTTCTTGTGCCGTTTGGCCGATCGCGAAGAACTGCCAGCTACGCTGGTCGGTGCGGACGCCATGACCGACGTCGCCGTCATCAAGCTGGACCTCAGTCGCCGCCGTTCCAAGACCCCTTTGCCTATCGCGGAGTTCGCGGATTCCGACCGTGTCCGTGTCGGTGACACGGTCCTTTCGATGGGTTGCCCCGCTGGCCTGACGCAATCCGTCACCCTTGGCATCATCGCCAACGACGCCATGGTCATGACGCGTTTTGTTGGGGGGATGAACCTCGATGGTGAATCCGTCGGGGAGCTCGTGCGCTGGTTCGGCCACGATGCGGTTATCTTCGGCGGTAATTCCGGAGGCCCCCTCGTCGACACCGACGGGCGGATCGCTGGTATTAACGAAATTGGCGTCGGTAGCCTCGGTGGGGCGATTCCGGCTAACACCGCTAAAGCCGTTGTCGCGGAACTGATCAAGCAGGGCCGCATTATCCGCGGCTGGACTGGGATCGAAGTGCAGCCTCTCTTGCGCTCGCTCTCAGTCAAGGACGTCCGGGGCGTGCTCGTCCGCGGCGCCTTGGAAGGTTCGCCCGCCGCCGCCGCTGGCTTCCGTCAGGGCGACATCATTACCTCCGTAGCCGGCCAGAAGGTCTCCGCCGACTGTGATGAGCTCATGCCAGCCTATCATCGTTTGGTTTCGGCGCTCCGTCCGGGCGTCGAAGTGCCTTTCGTGGTCCGTCGCGGCGAACAAGGGCTCACGCTGAATGTGAAGCCGCTCGAACGTGAGGCGAATGAATCGCGTGAACTCGAGCTGACAGCGTGGGGGCTCACCGTGCGCAACCTGACGCGCATGAGTGCGCTTTATGCTAAGCGTCCGGACACCCAAGGCGTCCTGGTCGATTCTTTGCGTCCCGGTGGCCCGTCGGCTGAAGCCAAGCCCGCGCTGATGGATGGAGATATTATTTTGACCGTGGCCGGTCGGCCCGTCGCTAATGCGGCGGCCCTTCGCCAAGTCTCCCGTGAACTGCTTCAGGATAAGACGGAACCCGAGTCGGTGCTGGTGGGTTTTGCGCGCGGCAGCTCGCAGATGCTCTCCGTGGTGCGCGTCGGCCCCGAAGTTGACCCCGCCATCGCGCCGCGCGCCCCCAAGCCGTGGGCCGGGGTCTCCACGCAGGTCCTCACTGCGGAAATTGCCAAGGCCCTTAACCTCAAGGGCAAGGCGGGCGTTCGCATCACCCAGGTCTTGCCAAATTCCAATGCCGAGAAGGCTGGCCTCAAGGTCGGTGATCTCTTGGTGAAGTTGGACGGCAAGGTTATCCCCGCACGTCGTCCAGAGGATTCCGAAGTCTTCGCCGCGTTACTCCGCGAATACCCGGTCGGCACAGACGTCGCCCTCGATGTCCTCCGCGATGGTCAGGCGCTGGCGGTCACGCTGCACCTGGCGGAATTGCCGGCGCCACCGTCCGAACTCCCCACCGTCAAGGACGCTCGCTTCGGCTTCTCCGCCCGCCAGCTTGGCTATGATGACAAAGTGCAACGCAAGGTCTCGACCGAGACGCAGGGCGTGATTGTCACCAAGGTTGAACGTTCGGGTTGGGCAGACCTCTCGGGCCTCCGGTCGGGCGATATCGTCTACACGATTAATGGGACCCCCGTCACCGATAACCTCACCCTGCGAGCGGCCTTGACCCAGCTCGCCGCCGCCAAGCCGCGTCACGTCGTCTTCCAGGTCCGCCGCTCCATCTCGGGGGCTTACTTAGAGTTTGAGCCCGATTGGTCGGCCTTCGAATCTACCAAATAAATACTATGCGTTCCCTCCCCCTCGCCTTGGCGGCCCTCCTCGCTTTCGGCTCATTCTCGCTGGCGGACGCCGCTGATTCGGCTCCGAAGATTGAGGAGACCGCGCGGCGTCTCTTCAAGGCTCATGCCGACTCCGTCATTACCGTCCGCGCCACCGTGGCCTTGACTATGTCGGCGGGCGACAGCCCCTCGCAGAGTCGCGACCAGACCGTGGAGGAGTTCGGTACCGTCGTCACCGCCGACGGGCTGGTCGTTGTAGCAGCTTCATCCATCGACCCCGCCACGGCTGCCGATGGCCGCACCGTGAATATGCGCGGTAGCCAGGTGAAGCTCTCGGTGACGAGTGAAGTCAAAGAAGCCCGCTTCATCATGCCGGACGGTTCGGAAATCCCGGCCGTTGTCGTGTATAAGGACCGTGACCTAAATTTGGCCTACCTTCGCCCGGAGCCTGGTGCCGAAGAGGCTAAGGATGCTAAGTTCGTCCCCATCGTGCTCTCGACGACGCAGAAGCTCGGCGTCTTGGACGAAGTGGTCGTCCTCTCACGTCTGGATAAGGCCATGGGTCGCACGGCTTGCGTCGAGTGTGACGCCGTTCGCGCCGTCCTCGAGAAGCCCCGCGCCTACTATTCGATTCACATCAGCACAACTGGTCTGCCGATTTTCGGCAATACTGGTAACTTCGCTGGCTTTATCACGACTCGTTTCGGTAGCGCTGGCGACAATGGTGGCATCTCGATGTCCCCCGTCGTTCTGCCAGCCGCCGAGGTCGTCAAGTCGATTGAGCAAGCCAAGGTCAAGCCGGCCGTGGCGCCCACGGCCAAGCCGGTTGAAGCCAAGAAATAAGTTTTGGCTGCTGCCCCAACTTTCCAGCCTTTCGGCGGTTTAAATTTCTAAATGCCTGCGGAAAAACCAGCGCTACCTGAGGACGAGGAGGACAAGCGGCTCATGTCGCTGGTCGCCGCGGGCGATGACGAGGCTTTGCGGCAGCTGGTGGACCGTCACCATCCCCGTTTGGTAGGCTATCTGCGGGCTGAAGTCGGCTCCCAGACGACGGCGGAGGAGCTGGCGATGGAAGTCTTCGTGCGGCTCCACCGGGCGGCCTCCCGGTGGCGTCCGGAGGCCAAACTCAGCACATACCTGATCCATATCGCCCATAACCTCGTCTTGAACGAGTGGCGACGGAAGTCCCGTAAGCCGACCAGCACCTTAGAGTCCGCGCCCGAACCTGGGGATGCTAGCCACGAGTCCGCCCGTAAGGTGGTCGAACTCGAGGAATCCTTCCAGCGGGCGGTCTCCCAACTCCCCCCTGAACAGCGGACAGCCATCCTCCTGCTGGTCCAACAAGACCTGCCTTATGAGGATATCGCTTTGGCCATGGATGCCCCGGTTTCCTCAGTAAAAACGTGGATTCACCGCGCCCGCACCCGTTTACGCGAACTTCTAAAGGACTATTATGAAAAAATCTAACCCCTGCAACCTGCCGCCTTTGGCGGTGTTTCACTCCCTGAACTGACCCATGGAAAAGCCTTCCAACAGTAACTTCGACCGTGACCTCGCCGCCGCCTTGGTGCCTGGCCAGCGTGCGTTTGTCCCAGGGTTCACCGAGCGCGTCTTGGGTGCCGTCCACGCCGACCGTTTTCGTCGCAAAGTCATCCGCTGGAGTTCGGTCACCTCGACCCTGGCGGCTTGCTTGGTCGCGGCCTTGGTCTTGACCCGTCCGTCGGCTGACGACGCCTTAGTCCAGCAGACCCTGGCGCTGCTCGCCAGCGATGAGTCCGCCAAATTGAATGCCATCTTCGGCGTGGCCGACGATCTAGTCATCCTGACCCCAGTCGTCGATAAGCCCTCGGCGGTGGTCGATGCCCTCGCCTCCACCGAGTTCTAAGCAAATGCGTCTACGCCATCTGCTGCCGGTCGTTTTCGGA
>CAIXHF010000124.1 GCA_903919185.1 uncultured Opitutia bacterium
ATCCACGTCGGCTTCAAGGTCGCCGCCAAGATGGGTCCGCGCTACCTCGAGCAACTCCAAGCCTGCCGCGAGTCCTGCGCCCGCAACGTCACGGGCAATCTCTTCGACCGCCACATCAAGCCGCTCTTCCTGTAAAGCGGGTTTAAGAGGGATGGAGCTCAAGTTCTCCTGCTGAGCGCGGGACTTCTATGGACGGTCGGTGGTTTCGACTTGGTAAGCGTGGGTCGTGGGCTAGTTTGCACCCGATGGCCAGACCCCGGCTTACCCTGAATGCTTATGCGGCTTTCGCCGCATGGGCGTTGTGCTGCTCGCTAGCGGTCGCCGCTCCCGTGGATTTTCTCCGGGAGGTTCGCCCAATCTTCGAGGCGAAATGCTTCAAGTGTCATGGTCCGGAAAAACAGAAGAGCGGCTTTCGTCTAGATGCTAGCCAGGTCGCTTTGCATGGAGGCGAAGCGCACGCACCTAATATCGTGCCGGGTCAGCCTGACCGAAGTCCGTTACTGCGCTTCGTTTCGGGGGTGGACCGCGAGATGCGCATGCCGCCCAAGGGTGACCTCCTGACGGTGTCCGAACAGGCTACCTTGCGCGCATGGATCGCCGAAGGCGCCGTGTGGCCGGCAACGGCGGATGTCGTTCTCGCTAACCCGCTGGACTGGTGGTCTTGGCGGCCCCTACCTTCGCCGCAGCCGGCGGTTGATGGTTCCGCCAAGATTGACAGCTTTGTCCGTGCTAAACTCGCCGAGCGTGGTTTACAGCCCGCCGCCCCCGCACCCTCCGCTACCTTAGTCCGCCGCGTCACCGTTGACCTGACGGGCCTGCCACCGACGCCCGAGGAAACCGCAGCGTTCCTCGCCGATTCCTCGCCGCTGGCCTACGAACGCTTGGTGGATCGGCTGCTCGCTTCGCCGCGTTATGGCGAGCGTTGGGCGCGGCATTGGCTGGATGTCGTGCACTACGGCGATACGCACGGCTACGATAAGGATAAGCCCCGTGAACATGCCTGGGCCTATCGGGACTATGTCATTCGGGCCCTTAATGCCGACAAGCCTTACGCCCGCTTCGTGCAGGAGCAGGTGGCGGGGGACACTTTATTCCCTGGGACGCGTGATGGCATCGAGGCGATGGGCTTCTTGGCGGCCGGACCTTGGGATTTGATTGGTCATGCCGAAGTGCCGGAGTCGAAGGTCGATGGTAAGTTAACGCGGCATCTCGACCGCGATGACATGTTGGCGAACACCTTAGGGACCTTCACGAGCCTCACCGTGCACTGTGCGCAATGCCATAACCACAAGTTCGACCCCATCACGCAGGAAGATTATTACAGCCTCCAGGCGGTATTCGCTGCTTTGGATCGGACTGATCGGCCCTATTACCTCGATGACGCCACCAATGCCAAGGCAACAAAGTTAGTGCGGCAGCAAAAGGACTTGAGCGCACAGATTCGGCAGACTGAGGCAACCTTGGGTGCTCAAGCAGGTGAGGCTTATACTGCGCTGACCCGTCGCATCGAAGGTATTTCAAAGACGGCCGCCGCCAAGGCGGGCAACCCGACCCCGGACTTCGGCTACCACGCCCAAGTTTCGCAGCAGGCCCAAACCGTGAAATGGGTGCAGGTGGACTTGGGGCAACGCGTCGAGCTGGCCCGCGTCGTACTCTCGCCCTGCTACGATGACTTCAACGGTATCGGGGCGGGCTTTGGATTTCCGGTCCGCTTTAAGGTCGAAGTCAGTGACGACCCAGAATTCCGCCAAGGGGTCCAGCTCCTCTGGCGCGGCCACGACCAACGCTTCATGGCGGACCTGCCCAACCCTGGCCTGACGCCGTATGTGGTGCCGATTGAGCCGGAGGACGTCATCACTGGTCGTTACGTACGCGTTACAGCGGTCCAACTGGCCCCGCGCAAAGGCGACTTTATCTTTGCGCTGGCCGAACTGGAAGTGCGGACCGCGGATGGCCGTAACGTTGCCCAAGGTCGGCCGGTTCAAGCGTTGGATTCAATCGAGGCCTCACCGCGCTGGCGGAAGGTGAACTTAACCGATGGGCTCGCCCCCGTCCGTCCATCGCCAGACGAACTCGCCCAATTGCAGGCTGAGCGTGATCGGTTGCTATTGGCCGCCGCGTCGCCTGCCGTTGCCGAGACCCTGCGCGCCCGCCGCACCGAACTTGCCCAGCTCACCAAGGAGGTCGCCGCTCTCCCTAAGCCTTCCTTGGTCTATGCCGCTGGCATCCACACGGGTTCCGGCACGTTTGCCGGGACGGGAGCTCAAGGGGGCCGACCTCGCCCGATTTTTTTGCTGGCCCGCGGACAAGTGACTCAGCCCCAGCGTGAGGTCGGCCCCGGTGCGCTGGCGGCCTTGGGGTTCGCGCCTGCACGCTTTGTCTTGCCTGCAGGGGCGGGCGAAGGGGAGCGCCGCGCCGCATTGGCCCAGTGGCTAACCCATCGGGACAACCCCTTGTTCTGGCGCAGCGCGGTGAACCGGATTTGGCAGTACCATTTCGGCCAAGGCCTCGTCGAGACGGCTAATGATTTCGGACGCAACGGCGCGGTTCCGACGCATCCAGAATTATTGGACTGGTTGGCGGGGGATTTTCGCGAGCATGGCGGGTCGTGGAAGCGCCTGCACCGCCAGATTTTGCTGAGTGCGACCTACCGCCAGTCTTCGGACGATAACCCCGCCGCCAGCCGTCTCGATGGGGGCAATACCTTGCTTTGGCGCCAGCAGCGGCGGAAGCTCGAGGCGGAAGTACTACGCGACGCCGTCCTGCAGGCGAGCGGTCGGCTGGACCTCACCATGGGCGGCCCGGGCTGGCGGGATTTTGTGGTGGAGCGCCCCGAGCACTCGCCGCACTACCGCTATGACCTAGCCGACCCAGCCGACCCGCAGACGTTTCGTCGGTCGATTTACCGTTTCGTGGTGCGATCGCAGACGCAGCCTTGGATGACTTCGCTCGATTGTGCCGACCCTTCGATGCGCGTCGACAAGCGTAACGAGAGCCTATCGGCCCTGCAGGCTCTGGCTTTACTCAACAATGGCTTCATGCTGACGCAGTCAACCGTACTGGCTGAGCGTGTCGTCCGCGAACGCGGCGAGGTAAAGGCGCAAGTGGCGCGTGCCTACGAACTAGTGCTCGGTCGTCCACCGTCCGCTGCGACGCTCGAGCGGTTAGTAGTTTTCACCCGCGAGCAAGGCTTGCCGGCTACCTGCCGGGCGCTTTTCAACCTCAATGAGTTCGCCTTCGTCGATTAAGCGATGAGCAACACATCTCCATTTCATCGCTCCTCTGCCCAGCCCGCGCTGAGTCGGCGCGACTTTCTCTGGCAGGCGGGCGGCGGTCTCGGTGGCCTCGCCTTGGCTTCGCTCCTCGGGACTGATCGTGCGCTGGCCTCGCCGGGCAAGCTCACGGGTTGCTTGCATCATCCGCCCAAGGCCAAGCGGGTCGTCCAGTTTTTCATGGCGGGCGCGGCGAGTCATCTCGACCTCTATGATTATAAGCCCGAGCTGATCAAGCGCCACGGACAACCCAGCGATTTCGGGGAGAAGGTCGAAGCCTTCCAGAATGGTTTGGGGCCGTGGATGCGACCGTTCTGGGACTTCCATCCCTACGGACGTTCGGGCAAGATGCTCAGCGAAGTTTCCGCCCCGCTGGGAGCGGTCGTCGACGACATGGCTTTCATCCATAATATGGTCGGCAAGTCGGGGGTGCACAGTGCCGCAACTTTACTGCAGTCCACGGGCTTTCAGTTACCAGGGTTTCCGGGTGCCGGGTGTTGGGTGAGTTATGCGCTGGGCTCGGAGAACGACAACCTGCCGACTTTCGTAGTCCTGCCAGATCATCGCGGTTTTGCCTCCAATGGGGTGAAGAATTGGGACTCGGCGTTTCTGCCGTCCCAGCACAGCGGGACCATCATCCAGCCAAGTACGACCAATCCAGTGGCCGACCTTTTCCCTAGTAAAGGTGCTGGCCTGCTGCGTCCCGGTAGCGAACCAGCGACCCAAGCCCTCCTCGCGGAACTGAATCAGGCTCACGCCGCGAGCCGTCCTGGTGACCAGCGGCTAGAGGCGCGAATTCGCAGCTACGAGTTGGCCGCGCGGATGCAGCTCGCGGCGCCCGAGGCCTTGGACCTCCAGTCCGAGGCGGCGCATGTGCAAAAGCTTTACGGACTGGAGCGCGGGCCACAGGCGTGGGCGAAGGAGATTAACGCTGCGGAGGAGACTTTCGTTTTCGGCCAACGTTGCCTCGCTGCCCGTCGCCTGTTGGAGCGAGGCGTCCGCTTCGTACAGGTGTGGAGCGGTAACGATAATGGCTTCCCCCGGCGCAACTGGGATTCCCATGAGGACGTCAAGCGTGACCACGGGCCGTTGGCACTCGGGATGTCGCGTGGCATCGCCGCTTTCATCCAGGACCTCAAGCAACGCGGCTTGTTCGATGATACTATCATCCTGTGGACGACGGAGTTCGGCCGGATGCCCTCGTCGCAGGGCGGGAAGGGGCGCGATCATAATCCCTTCGTCTTCACCAATTGGCTGGCGGGGGGCGGCATCAAGGGCGGCACTACCTTGGGCGAAAGCGACCAGTGGGGATTCAAGCCGCTCGACCGGGCTAACCCCACGCAGGTTTACGACGTCCACGCCACCATCCTGCACCAGTTAGGTATTGATCATACCCGGCTGAGCTTCCGCAATAATGGCATCGATCGTCGGCTTACGGACGTCCACGGGCACGTCCTGCACGGCCTGTTAGCGTGAGCGTAGGCTTGTCCTGAAAGCCCCCTTACCTTTAGGTAGAGCCGCCCCCTCCTGTATGCGTTTACTTACTCTCTTCTTTGCCGTCGCCCTCGGGGCGGCGGATCGCCCGAACATCTTGCTCATCGTCGGCGATGACATGGGCTACGCCGACGTCGGCTTCCATGGCTGTAAAGATATCCCGACGCCTAACCTCGATGCCCTCGCCGCAGCGGGGGTTCGCTGTACGCAGGGTTACGTGACGGGGCCATATTGCTCTCCGACGCGCGCAGGCTTGCTCACTGGTCGCCAGCAGAACCGTTTTGGACATGAGTATAATCCCAGCGGCAACAATGGCCTACCGCTGACGGAGACTTTGCTTCCGCAACGCCTCGCCGCCGCTGGCTATGCCACCGGCATGGTCGGTAAGTGGCACCTGGGTGCCAAGCCTGAGCAGACACCGCCCAGCCGTGGTTTCACGGAGTTCTTTGGCTTCCTGGGCGGAGCCCATAGTTATTTCAATACCGGCGGCATCCTGCGTGGGGCCGAACCAGTGAAAGAGATGGACTATACGACCGATGCCTTTGGCCGCGAGGCGGCCACTTTTGTCCGCGGGCATAAGGACAAGCCTTGGTTCCTCTACTTGGCGTTCAATGCGGTGCATACGCCCATGGACGCGACGGACGATCGGCTGGCGAAGTTCGCCTCCATCACCGATAAGAAGCGCCGGACCTATGCGGCGATGATGTCCGCCCTCGACGATAACATCGGCCGGGTTCGGCAGGCCCTGAAGGAGAGCGGTCAAGAGGAACGTACCATCATCATGTTCATCAGCGATAACGGTGGGCCGACCATGAACGGCACGACCACCAATGGGTCCAGCAACGCTCCTTTGCGTGGCTCCAAGCGAACCACTCTTGAAGGCGGTATTCGCGTGCCATTCCTCGTGGCTTGGCCCGGTCATGTGAAGCCCGCCGTCTATGAGTCTCCGGTGGTCCAACTCGACCTGCATGCCACGGCTTTAGCCGCCGCTGGCGTGGCCGTAGGGCCTGAAGCCAAGCTGGAGGGTGTTGACCTAGTCCCTTATTTCGCGGGTGCAAAGAAGGCCGCCCCGCATGACGCCCTCTACTGGCGTTTCGGTGCGCAGATGGCAATTCGCCAAGGCGATTGGAAACTCGTTCGCTACGATGGGAACGCCGACACCAACACGGGTAAGGCCCAGCCCGTCAGCCCGGTCAAACTCTACAACTTGTCCAAGGACATCCATGAAGATAAAGACCTCGCGGCCGAACAGCCGGAGAAGGTGAAACAGTTGCAGGCGCTCTGGGACGAGTGGAACCGTAGTAATGTCAAGCCGCTGTGGGGTGCCGATTACGCGGACAACGACGGCGCGGAGCCCGGCGCGGCGAAGAAGAAAAAAGCCGCGAAGTAATTCACTTCTTTTTACCTGCGGCCGAGGTGCCCCCGAGGGTTGCGCCGTTATCCGGCGGCATGGCTCGGTGCCAGGCCAGAACGGCTTGAGTTAAGCGCTCGACCGTCCGTGGCTCCGCGGCCGAGAGGTCGCGGCTTTCGCCCGGGTCGCGCTTGAGGTCATAGAGCTGCGGCTTGGTGCCATCGTATTCGCAGAGGAGTTTCCAATCGCCGTCGCGGATGGCAAGGTCGGGGGCCGGATCAGGGAGGGCAGGGGGCCATGTCTTGCGGTCGGGCGGACGGCTCCAGCAGAGAGGTTCGGTGTGTGAGGTCGCAGCCTTGCCGAGCAATGTGGCGGAGAGATCCTGCCCATCTAGTTTTGTGGCGGTATCCGGTTTCGCGCCCGCGAGTGCGGCCAGTGAAGGGGCGAGGTCAATGCCGGCGAAGACCGATGAAGCGTTGCGCTGGCCGACCTGTGCTTTTGCCATCAGGCCAGGAGCCCAGATGATGAGCGGAGAGCGGATGCCGCCTTCGAAGAGTTGCGTCTTGTGGCCGCGGAAGGGTCCCGCGCTGCCGGCACCGGGTTCCGGCCCGTTGTCAGAACAGATGACGAGGATGGTGTTGTCGCGAAGGGCGGGGTCGGTGCGGATGCGGTCGAGGATGCGCCCCAACTGTCGGTCCATTTCCGCCAGCACGGAAAGGTAGAGGCGATGCTTGCCGGGCGTCCATTTCTCCAATGGCGGAAAATAGGGGCTGTGGACGTCGTCGGGCCAAAGGTTGACGTAGAAGGGCTTTTGGCTCGCCGCCGCCTCATCGATGAAGCGCAGGGCAGCGTCCGCGTAGCCAGTGGTAATCTTGGCCCGGTCCATCCAGGTTACTGGTCCACCGAGGCTTTCGGCGTCCGCCCAGATCTTTTTAAACTCCGCAGTGTCCGGGGTCCGCGTTAGCGGCAAAAGTTTTGGTCCCATCCCTTCGAAGTTCGTGAGCGACGCGTCAAAGCCATAGCGCGTGATGGCGGGGGCGTCGGCGACGTCGCGTTGCCCGCCGAGGTGCCATTTGCCGAAATGCCCTGTGGCATAGCCCGCAGCCTGTAGCGTGCGTCCGAGGGAGGGCGCTTGGGGGTCTAACCATTGGGCCAAGCCTCGCCGCGTGTTGTCGGCGCGATTGTTGAGGTAAGAGGTAATCTTCCAGCGTTGCGGGTATTGCCCGGTGAGCAGGGCACAGCGTGAGGGCGAGCAGATGGGCGAATTCACGTAGAACTGGGAGAACGTCAGCCCTTCGGCCGCGAGTCGGTCGATATTAGGGGTCTTCGCCTCGGTATTGCCAAAGCAGGAGAAGTCTCCCCAGCCCATGTCGTCGATGAGCACGAAGAGAATATTCGGTGGGCGCGGGGCCGTGGCCAGCGCCGAGTTTGCCAGCGTGAGTGCGGCGAGGATGAACGTTCGAAACCGGCTCATTTAGCGGCGGCTGAGCCCGGCGGGACGGCGTCCTTTAGGAGGGCGGCCAGGCGGGTGCGCATGGCCTTGACGCGTTCCGGTTGCTCGGCGGCGAGGTTCTTGGTCTCGCCCGGATCTTCGGTCAGGTGGTAGAGTACGACTGGTTCATATTTGTTAGCTACCTTGGGGTTTTTCGCTTTCGCCAACGGTTGACCGTTTTCATCTTCGGCGGCCTCAGCGACGGCGTTCAACTGGATCAGCTTCCATTCGCCCATCCGTACGGCCGCGCGGGCTGGGCCTTGGGTCGAGACGCAGAGAATCGCGTCGTGCGGAGTAGGCGCCCCTTTGGTCAGCGTCGGCCAGACGTCGAGGCCATCGATGGGGAGTTTCTGCTCGAGTGAGCCGCCGCCTAGCTTGATGAGCGTCGGGTACCAATCAATCATGTGCATCGGTTCGCGTACGCGTTGACCAGCGGGAATATGGCCTGGCCAGCAAGCGAAGGCCGCGGCACGAACTCCGCCTTCGTAAATACTGCCCTTATAGTCACGCAAAGGCGTGTTGTCGCCTGGGGGCGGTCCGCCGTTGTCGCTGGAGAAGACGATGAGCGTATTTTCGAGTCGGCCGGCCTGACGTAAACTATCCTCAATTTTAGCGATCGCTTCGTCGACCGCCGCTAGCATACCCGCCAACTTTTGGCGGTTATTCTTTAAGTTGGGGTATGGTTTCAAGTAGGCTTCGGGTGCCTGGAAGGGGCCGTGAACGCCATTAAAAGGAACATAGAGAAACAGGGGTTTGTCTTTGGGTTGACGGGCGATGACGCGGCAGGCCTCGTCGCGGAGGAGGTGCGTCGTGTAGCCTTCCTCCTTCACGGGCTTACCGTCGCGATACCAGTCGAGTTCTCCCCCGCGCAGGTGTGTAAAGTAATCGAGCATGCCAAAGTAGTGCCCGTAATGATGTTCAAAGCCGCGGGCCATCGGTAGGTATTCCGGTTTGAATTCACCGAGATGCCATTTGCCGACGATCTCAGTGGAGTAGCCTGCTTGCTTGAGGGCATCTGCCAGCGTGCGTTCCGCGAGGGGCAGTCCCCAGGTGGCGTGCGGACTGACGATTGAATAGACGCCCGTGCGCGTGGGGTAGCGTCCGGTCAGCAAGGTCGAGCGGGTGGGCGAGCAGACGGGCTGCACATAGTGATGCTCCAGAACGGCACCGGCTCTAGCCAAGCGATCGATGTTTGGGGTGAGGATTTGTTTGCCGCCGTTGAAGCCACAGTCGGCGTAACCAAGGTCGTCAATCAGGAGGAAGACGATATCGGGCTTGGGCGCAGCGCACGCTAGCCAAGGAAGTAGTAAAGCGGCGAGGAGGGCACGGGGGCTCATGGGGTAGACCATTTATGCCCATTCGGGTGCGGCCTGACACCTAAAATATCACCCTTTTGCAGGCGGCCTAGCGCTGCGGTCCGCTGCCGAAGCGCGGCTTGGCATCGATGCCGGGCTGCGTACCGCGGACGGGGCCGCTGCCGAAGCCGCCGCGGACGTCCGTGGCATACCAAGCTTCGAGTTTCTCGCGCGCCCACGGGGTCTTGCGCAGGAAGGTGAGGCTCGACTTCACCGAGGGATCGAAGAGGAAGCAACGGATTGGGATGCGATTCCCCATCTCGTGCCAGCCGTGCTTAGCTTCGAGGTATTTGACAATCGTCTCGAGGGTCACGCCGTGGAGCGGATCCCGCGGATGCTGGCGCTGCTCGGTCATCAGGCGCGGCTGGCGTAATCGCGGGCGTACGCCTCGGCGAAATAGGTCAGGATGACGTCGGCCCCGGCCCGACGAATCGCATGGAGCGATTCATCGCGCGCGGAGCGGAGGTCGAGCCAGCCCTTTTCGGCAGCGGCCTGCAACTGGGCGTATTCGCCCGAGACCTGATAGGCTGCGAGCGGAAGGTCAGTGGACTCCCGGAGGTCGCGGATAATGTCGAGATACGCACCTGCAGGCTTCACCATCAGGAGGTCGGCACCTTCCGCGGCGTCGAGCGCAGCTTCGCGGAGGGCCTCGCGGCGATTAGCCGGGTTCATCTGGTAGGACGCCTTGGAGATGGCGGCTTCACCGGGCTTGCGGGCACTGCCGACAGCATCGCGGAAGGGGCCGTAGAAGGCGGAAGCGTATTTGGCGGAGTAGGCGAGGATGCCTGTGCCCGTATGGCCGCTGGCATCGAGGGCCGTGCGAATCGCGCCCACGCGACCATCCATCATATCCGAGGGTGCGACGAAGTCGGCGCCCGCTTGCGCGGTGAAGAGGGCCATCTTGACGAGTGCGGCGACGGTGCGGTCATTGTCGACGTCCGTGCCGGCTTCGTTGAGGATGCCGTCGTGGCCGTGCGTGGTGTAAGGGTCGAGTGCGATGTCGGCGAAGAGGACGATGCCGGGGCACTTGGTCTTCACTTCACGAATCGCACGGAGAGCGAGGTTGTTGGGATTCAGCGCTTCCGCGCCCTCTGCCGTTTTGCGCTTCGGATCGATCTTCGGGAAGAGGGCCACACCATGCACGCCGAGGAGTTGGAGTTCGGCGCACTTGGCCGCGAGTTGCGAGAGCGGGATGCGACTGATACCAGTCAGCGATGCGATGGGCTCGGCCTGCTCGCCTTCGGTGACGAAGAGCGGCTGGATCAGGTGGCGGGGTTCGACCACCGTCTCCGAGAGCATCGCACGGATGCCGGCCGACGCACGGAGGCGACGGAGGCGGATGGGCTGGTTCAGGGAGTCCGACATGGGAAGAGGGGAATAGCCCTTTGGCTATGCAAGGGCAACGGCGAAGGAATTAAGGGGCCGACCTGACACGCCAGGGTGTGACACTTTGTCATCCCGCCCCACTTAAAGGCGGTATTTAAAGGCTTAAATCTCATTAAATGCGCTAAAACCAGTGTTTTCAGCCTTGGCATAAGCCCTGCCTATTAAACCCACACTCCTAATACCAACCATATGAGCAAAATCATCGGCATCGACCTCGGTACTACCAACTCCTGCATGGCCGTCCTGGAAGCAGGCGAGTCCGTCGTCATCCCTAACTCCGAAGGCGCGCGCACCACGCCCTCGGTCGTCGCCTTCACTAAGAACGGCGACGTCCTCGTCGGCCAGGCCGCTAAGCGCCAAGCCGTGACCAACCCGAAGAACACCGTCTTTTCCGCCAAGCGCCTCATCGGCCGCAAGTACGGTGAAGTGAAGGGCATCGCTTCCAAGCTGCCTTACAAGGTGGTCGAAGGGAAGAACGGCGACGCCGCCATCGAATGCGAAGTCGACGGCAAGCCGCGCGTGTTCACGCCGCAAGAAATCGCTTCTAAGGTCCTCGCCAAGCTGAAGGCCGATGCCGAAGCCTACCTCGGTGAGAAGGTGACCCAAGCGGTCATCACCGTTCCGGCCTACTTCAACGACTCGCAGCGCCAAGCCACCAAGGACGCCGGCACGATCGCTGGCCTCGAGGTGCTCCGTATCGTCAACGAACCGACCGCGGCTTCGCTCGCCTATGGCCTCGACAAGAAGGGCGACGAAAAGATTGCCGTCTATGACTTGGGTGGTGGCACCTTTGACGTCTCGATTCTCGAAATCGGCGGCGGCGTCTTCGAAGTGAAGGCGACCAACGGCGATACCGAACTCGGTGGCGACAACTGGGACGAACGTATCATCCAGTGGCTCATCGACACCTTTAAGGCCGAGCAGGGTATCGACCTCTCCAAGGACCCGATGGCCCGCCAGCGCCTCAAGGAAGAAGCCGAAAAGGCCAAGATTGCCCTGTCTTCCTCCAACTCGGTCGACCTCAACCTGCCGTTCATCACGGCCGATGCTTCCGGCCCCAAGCACCTCAACGTCACGCTCTCCCGCGCCCAGATGGAGAAGGTCTGCGACGACCTCTCCGACCGCACGCGTAAGCCGTTCGAATCCTGCCTTAAGGACGCTGGCCTCTCCATGACCCAGGTCGATGAGCTCGTACTCGTGGGCGGCATGACCCGCATGCCCAAGATCATCGAGATCGCCCGTGGCCTCGCGGGCAAGGAACCCCACAAGGGAGTGAACCCGGACGAAGTGGTCGCCATCGGCGCCGCCATCCAGGCCGGTGTGCTTAAGGGCGACGTCAAGGACGTGCTCCTCCTCGACGTTACTCCGCTGACGCTTTCCATCGAAACGATGGGCGGCGTGGCCACGGCGATGATTGACCGTAACACGACCATCCCGACCAAGAAGTCGCAGGTCTACTCTACCGCCGCCGACAACCAGCCGTCCGTCGAGATCGCCATCCTTCAAGGTGAACGTCCGATGGCGCGCGACAACAAGCAGCTCGGCACGTTCAAGCTCGATGGCATCATGCCCGCTCCGCGCGGCCAGCCGCAGATCGAAGTCACCTTCGACATCGACGCTAACGGCATCCTGCACGTGAGCGCGACAGATAAGGGTACCGGTAAGGCGCAGAAGATCTCGATCTCGGGCTCTTCGGGTCTCTCCAAGGAAGAAGTTGAAAAGCTCCGCAAGGAAGCCGAACTCTACGCCGACGACGACAAGAAGGCTCGCGAACTCGCCGAGGCCCGTAATCAACTCGACGCCATGGTTTTCCAGGGCGAGAAGCAGCTTAAGGATAACGGCGACAAGTTCCCTGGCGACGCGAAGACCCGCACCGAGGAGGCCGTCAAGGCCGCCCAGGAGCTGCTCAAGAAGCCTGACGCCACCGCCGAAGAATTCACCAAGGCCTACGAGGCTATCCTTGCACCCCTCGGTGAAGCCGCCCAGGCGATGAACGC
>CAIXHF010000125.1 GCA_903919185.1 uncultured Opitutia bacterium
CGGTTTCTTGTTCCAACGTGAGCAGCGGAGTCTTTCCAATCTGGTCGAGGTAACTCCGAATCGGGGAGCGCTCATCTGGGGAGAGTTTTTCCCAGGCCTCGCCGGGCTCGGTCGGGTCGAGGTTCACCGGGGCCGACGGCGGCGGCGTCGTCGCCACGACAGGCAATGGCTTGATCCCCTTGTCCTTCTTCGTGGGCTTGGCTTTGGCCACGGCGGTCAGGACTTCAGCCCAGCGGCCAGCCCGAGGGCGCGGAGTACGCCTTTGGACTTATTGACCGTTTCTTCATATTCCGCGGAAGGCACCGAATCCGCGACGACGCCGGCACCGGCTTGCATACTGGCGACACCGTTACGTAAGGAGGCGGTGCGGATGACGATGCACGAGTCGTGACCGCCATCGAAGCCGAAGTAACCCACCGCACCGCCGTAGACACCGCGGCGCTCGCCTTCGAGTTCCGAGATGATCTGCATCGCACGTACCTTCGGGGCCCCCGAGAGCGTGCCCGCTGGGAAGGTCGCGCGGAAAAGGTCGAAGGCATCATGCTTCGGCGAGAGATCGCCTTCGACCTGGGAGACGATGTGCATCACGTGCGAATAGCGCTCGATAATGGCATAGGACGGGACCGTTACAGTGCCAGGCACGCAGACGCGGCCAAGGTCGTTGCGGGCCAGGTCGACCAGCATGAGGTGCTCGGCGCGTTCCTTGGGGTCGGCCAAGAGTTCGGCTTCCAGTTTGCGGTCAGCGGCTTCGTCAATCCCGCGCGGGCGGGTACCTGCGATGGGCCGGATCTCGCAGCGGCGGCCCGTGAGACGGACATTTACTTCTGGCGAGGCGCCCACGACGTCGAAGCCCAGGCCCGTCTCGATGACGAACATATAGGGCGACGGGTTGACGTGGCGGAGGACGCGGTAGAGGGCGAGGGGCTCGCCCTTGAAGGGGATATCAGTGCGGCGCGAGAGCACGACCTGTACGCAATCGCCGGCGCGGACGTATTCCTGGGCGCTGAGGACGGCGGCTTCGAAGTCGGGCTGGCTAACGTTCGACTGGCCGACAGCAAAGCCCGCGGCATCGGGCAACTCGGCGGCTTGGGCGGCGCGGGGACCGGTGACGATGGCCTTGAGGGCTTCGAGGTCCTGCTTGGCGGCGAGCCAGATGGCATCGGCCTGTTCAGGCGACGTGATGCGGGTATTGACGATGAGACGCAGGGTCTGGCGGGCGTTGTCGAAGGCGACGACCCGGTCGACGAGCATGAAGTGGGTCAACGGCGTGCCCGCGGGGTCCTTGGCGGGACGAGGGACCGTGGGCTCGGTGCGGTGGACGTATTCGTAGCCGACCATGCCGACCATCCCGCCGACGAAAGGGGGCAACCCGGGGACTTGGGCGACGCGGAGGCCAGCGACTTCCTTTTTGACGAGTTCGAGCGGGTCGGCCGGGGTGGAGAAGGATTCCTTGCGGCCATCGCGGTAGACTTTCTCGGTACGGTCTTCCCACGAGGTGATGGTGAGGGCTGGGCCAGCGCCACAGAAGCTATAGCGTCCGATGTGCTCGCCGCCAGTCACAGATTCAAAGAGAAAGCTCGCACCTTGGCTGCGCAAGCGGGCATAGACCGAGACGGGCGTCTCCAAGTCGGCCATCAGGTCGAGGCAGACGGGTACGATATCACAAGTACGGGCGAACTCGCGGAAGGCGGCTTGGTCAGGGACTAGACTCACGGGTTAGAAACTAGAGGGATTCCTTGGAAGGAGGAAACCTAATAACCAAGCCCAAGGCCCAAACTTGGTTCAGAAGGCTTTCTATCCCTTAGAATTAGCCTGCCAGCGCCCCCAGAGTGAAAGCGGGAGTAAGCGACCGTTACCTTCCTGTTGCAAAGCGAGTTCACCGATGTCGATTTTGCCACCCAGACCGCTGGTACATTCCTCAAGCAGGTTATGGCAGAGGATCGAAGACGCATCGATGGTGTAGACCGTTAAGATCATGAACTGCGCCTGCGGGGAGAGCAGTTCGCGACAGGAGCGGAGCAGGGGAGCGAGGTCTTGTTCGACCTTCCAGAATTCGCCGGTCGGGCCGCGACCAAAAGCCGGCGGGTCCATGAGGACGGCTTCGTACTGGTTGCCGCGCTTGATCTCGCGCTTCACGAACGTCGGGGCGTCCTCGATAATCCAGCGGATCGGTTCGTCGGTTAGGCCGGAGGCCTCTTGGTTACGGCGACCCCAGGCCACCGCGGGCTTGGAGGCGTCAACGTGCGTCACGTGCCACCCGGCTTGGGAGGCGATCAGCGAAGCAGCCCCGGTGTAGCCGAAAAGGTTGAGGAGGCGGGGTCGGTTCGCGCCAGTGGCCTTTTGCTCGGCCAGCCACTTCCAGTGGGGCGACTGTTCGGCGAAGACGCCAAATTGCTTGGAATTGTCCATGAAGCGCAGCTGCAGCTTCAGTTTGCCCAACTTCGTTTCCCAGTCGCGCGGGCAGTTGCCGTTGAGCTTCCAGTGGCCTTCGCGACCGCCTTCTTCGTGCACCGCGACGGCTTTAGCCCATTCGGTGCGCGGCAGGCTTTGGCGCCACCAGGCTTTGGGTTCACTGCGGACCATGCGGACGCCACCGATTTCCTCGAGCTTGAGGCCGTCGCCGGTGTCCAGAAGGCGGTGGCCTTCCCAATCGCTGACTAGAACTTGGATGTTCACCTCGGCAATGTGAGCCTTGTTTCGCTCGGAGTGAAGCCCGCTTTTGCTCGCCATGGATTTCTTCGGCCGCATCAAGGACGCCATGAACCGTCTGCTCGCCAGCGCGCGCTGGGAGACCAAGGCCTCGGGCCTGGTCGCCTTGGCCAGCGATTGGCGGTCGGAGACGCCCCCGCCGTTGCTCTTAAACGAGCCAGCGGTGTTGGTGACTTTGGAGCGGGCCGAGGCCCAAGCCTGGGCGACCCGTTCCGGCTGCTGGGTCGAGGGCGATCAAGTGCACTTTTTTCTGTGGAAGCCTCTGTGTCCCGAAGCGGCCGACGACAGCCTGCGGGTGCTGGGGCCATTCAACGACTGGGGTCGCGTGGCCGATATGGAGCCTTGGACCTTGCATGCGGTCTGCTTACTCGGTGCTGAAGGGTTTGAGGTGAGCGCGCCGGTCGCAGTAGTGTTGGGGTACGCCACGGCGATTCCGTTCAAGTTCATCCGCACGGATGGACGGTGGTTGGAGCCGCCGCATGACGCCGACAACGTGCTGCGCGATGCCCACGGCAACCGGAACCTGACGGTCGACCTTGCCCGGACAAACCTGCACGTCTTCCGCTTCACCGCGACGGGCGCGGTCCCCGAGCAATCCCCCGTCCGCGTGCTCTTCGAACATGACGACCTGGTGGAATTCTGCGAAGTCTTGGCTTCGGATCCGCTTGATGTGCTCGAGCCGCCGGGTCCGTTTGGTGCGACCGTCTCTGCACAGGGGACGGCCTTCCGAGTTTTTGCGCCGCGTGCCCGAGCGGTCAGTGTCGCCTACTCGCGCAAGGTATTGCCTGGCTCCGCCGCTCCCGTCCCTGGTTATCTGGAATTAAAACCCGCCGGTCAAGGGGCGTGGGAAGGTGTCGTCACCGAAGACCTCACGGACGCGATTTACCTGTTGGACATTGATGGCCGCCGCACGTTCGACCCTTGGGCTAAGCGACTCAGCTTCGATGCTGGGGTGGTTTGTGGCCCCACGGAATTGGCGGATTTTAAAGACGATTTCGTCACGCCTGCGGCGGAGGACCTCGTCATCGTTGAGGCCCACGTGCGCGACCTGCTGGGGCTTACGGAGACCGCCGGCATCCCGGGTTTTCGTGACTTAGCCCAATGGATTCGGCGCGATGGCGCTTACCTGCGGTCCCTGGGCGTAAACGCTTTGGAGCTCTTACCTTGCACGGATTACGAGCGCGAGGGCCCCGAGGAATACCATTGGGGCTACATGCCCATTTCGGCGTTCGCGCCCGCGATGCCGTATGCGTGGGACGATGCCAAGTCCGTCAACGCCACCGAGGCTTTCCGTGATTTAGTGCGGGCCTGCCATGAGGCGGGCCTCGCGGTCATCATGGATCTCGTGCTGAATCATTTCGGTGCACCGAACGCGCTGCAGGCCATTGACCCGAGTTATTATTACCGCGTCGATGCGGAGGATAAACTCTCGAACTGGAGCGGTTGCGGCAATGACGTCCGGGCCGAGGCTCCGATGTTCCGTCGGCTCGTCCTCGCTTCGCTGCAGCATTGGACCCAGACGCTGGGCGTCGATGGCGTCCGCCTCGATTTGGCGGAGTTGCTGGGCACACCTTTACTCCGCGAGATCGAGGAAGACTTCCGGGCGCAGCGGCCCGAGAAGATTCTCATCGCGGAGCCATGGAGCTTTCGAGGGTACATCGCTCGGGACCTGGACCGTACCACGTGGACGAGCTGGGACGATGCCTTCCGCGAGTTTCTGCCGTCCTATGTCCGCGGCCATGCGCATGCCTCCGACCTCCTCCACCAAATGGCGGCCTGTGCTTTCCGGCCAGCGGCCCGTTTGCGGTATGTGCAGTCGCACGATGACATGGCTTGGTTGGACCGCATCACCGAGCAACCTGGCGCTGATGCCTTGGAACCGACCGCCTCTGATATTCTGCGCACCCGCTTGATGCACGTGATCCTACTCTGCTCGGCAGGTATCCCGATGCTCTCTGCGGGCCAAGACTTCCTGATGACCAAGCGCGGCGTGGCCAATACCTGGCGGCGGGGCGACCTGAACCGCTTGGACCCAGCGCGTTTGGAACTTTTTCGGGACGAACATGAGTTCGTGGCGCAACTGATTCGCTTCCGCTTGTCTCCCCAAGGTGCCGGCTTACGCCCTCGGCAGGCCGTCTCGCCTGGCTGGATGAAAGCTAGCCTGCAGTCGGGTGGGGAGGCTTTTGTCGCCGTCCTCAACGCCGATGGACAACTCGGCCCTGAGCGAATCCTCGTCGCCTGTAATCCCCAGGGCTTGCCCGTCGAATTGCCCTTGCCCGAGCTCGCCGCTTGGCAGCCAGTCGTCCTTTCGCCCCGTCCGGGCACACGCCATGCCCCCGCGGAGGCCCCGCAAATCCAGTCCGGCACACTTTCACTTCCGGCTTTAGGGTGCGGAGTTTGGGTTGTTAGGGCCTAAACGCATTCTCCGCTTGCCAATGGCGGGTGGGTCACCCTTTTTCATCCCTTTCCGCTCCCGCGCAAAACCACTCTTCTCAACACACCATGGCCACCAAAGTAGCTATCAACGGATTCGGCCGCATCGGCCGTCTCGTCTTCCGCGCCCTCGTCGAACAGGGCCACCTCGGCACGACCTTTGACGTCGTTGCCGTTGGCGATATCGTCCCTGCGGACAACCTCGCCTACCTCCTGAAGTACGACTCCACGCAGGGTCGCTTCAACGGTACCGTTTCCTCCAAGAAGTCCTCACCGGACAAGCTGGAAGACGACGTCCTCGTCGTGAACGGTAAGGAAATCCTCGTGGTTTCCGCCAAGTCCCCCGCTGAACTCCCTTGGGGTAAGCTCGGCGTCGAAGTCGTCATCGAATCGACTGGCCTCTTCACCGAAGCCGCCAAGGCCAAGGGTCACCTCGAAGCCGGCGCCAAGAAGGTCATCATCTCCGCTCCGGCCAAGGATGAAGACATCACCGTCGTTATCGGCGTCAACGACGACAAGTACGACCCGGCCATTCACCACATCATCTCCAACGCTTCCTGTACCACGAACTGCCTCGCGCCGCTCGTCCACGTGCTCCTAAAGGAAGGCTTCGGCGTCGCCGAAGGCCTGATGACCACGGTCCACGCTTACACCGCCACCCAGAAGACCGTTGATGGCCCCTCCAAGAAGGATTGGAAGGGTGGCCGCTCCGCTGCGATCAACATCATCCCGTCCGCCACGGGTGCTGCCCGCGCCGTCGCCCTCGTCATCCCCGAAGTGAAGGGCAAGCTGACGGGCATGGCCTTCCGCGTCCCGACCCCGACCGTCTCGGTCGTCGACCTCACCGTCAAGACCGTCAAGGAAACCTCCCTCGCCGAGATCAAGGCCGCCCTCAAGAAGGCATCCGAGACCTACATGAAGGGCATTTTGGCCTACACGGACGAAGAAGTGGTTTCTTCCGACTTCATTCACGACAAGAGCTCGTCGATCTTCGACGCCGGCTCCTCGATCGAGCTGAACAAGAACTTCTTTAAGCTCATCAGCTGGTACGACAACGAGTGGGGCTACTCCAATCGCGTCGTCGAGCTGCTCGGTAAGGTCACGGCTAAGCTCTAAGTTTAGTCCGGCCCACCTGACGACAGGCGACCCTCGGGTCGCCTGTTTTGTTTTAGGCTCCGGAAGGGTAGGGCGGAGTCGGGGACTGACGCCAGTTTGGGCTATCTGCTGGTTTAGCCTTCCCACGGCTGGGGGAACTCCTTTCTCTCCTGCTTTCCGACCATGCCTGTACCTTCTCTCCGCGAACTCGGTTCCGTCTCTGGTCTCCGCGCCCTCGTGCGTGTCGACTTCAATGTCCCTCAGGACAAGAAGACCGGTGCCATCACCAATACCCAGCGGATCGCTGCGGCCCTGCCGACCATCAAGTTCCTGCTGGAAGGCGGTGCCTCCCTGGTGCTGATGTCGCACCTCGGCCGTCCGGACGGTAAGGTCGTGGAGAAGTTCTCCCTGCGTGCGGTCTCCGTCGAGCTCGAGAAGCTCTTGGGCCGCCCGGTGCAGTTCATCCCGAGCTGTGTGGGCCCTGAAGCCGAAACCGCTTCGAAGGCCCTCAAGGCCGGTGAAATCCTGCTCCTCGAAAACCTCCGTTTCCACATCGAAGAAGAAGGTAAAGTGAAGCTCGAAGACGGCACTAGCGTGAAGGCCGATCCGGCCAAGGTTGCCGAGTTCCGCGCGTCGCTTTCCCGCCTGGGCGACGTCTACGTCAATGACGCTTTCGGCACCGCCCACCGCGCCCACTCCTCGATGGTCGGCGTCAATTTACCCCGTAAATCCGCGGGTTTCCTGCTCGAAGCCGAACTCAAGGCTTTCGATATTGTGCTCAACAATCCGCAGCGTCCGTTACTCGCGATTCTCGGCGGCGCCAAGATCGCCGACAAGATTCCGCTCATCCGCAACCTCATCGAGAAGGCAGATGAAATCATCATCGGCGGCGGCATGGCCTACACCTTCCGCAAGGTCTGTGATGGGATGGAAATCGGCAACTCCCTCTACGACGCCGAAGGCGCCAAGATCGTGCAGGAACTCCTTGATAAGGCCAAGGCTCGCGGCGTGAAGGTCACCTTACCCGTCGACTTCAACTGCGGCGATAAGTTCTCGCCTGATTCCAACACGCAGCCAGCGACGATGCAGTCAGGTATCCCGGCGGGTTGGGAAGGCATGGATGCGGGTCCCGAATCCATTAAACTTTACGAAGCGGCCATCGGTCGTGCGGGTACGGTTATCTGGAATGGCCCTTGCGGCGTGTTCGAGTTCGATAAG
>CAIXHF010000126.1 GCA_903919185.1 uncultured Opitutia bacterium
AGGAGGAGAAGGAAGAGTCGAGGGCTGGATCGATGACTGAATCGAGGTCAGGGTCGAGGTCAGTGGGAAAGGGCTAATAGGAGGACGGCGGGGGCGCTTGTCCAGCGTTAGCCCCAAAGGAGGGCGGATTAGGCCGGAATATCGGCAAACTCGTGCAAGGAAGCAATCGGGGCCGTCGGGGCCGTGCGCTTCATCATGCCAGCGAGGGCGCCACCGGGACCACATTCGTAGAACTGGGCGACGCCAGAGTCGGCGGCAGCCTTACAGTCATCCTCCCAGAGCACGGAAGACACGACCTGCTTCACGAGGGCCGCACGGAGGTCGGCCGGCTCGGACAAGGTGCCACCAGTGGTGTTGGAGTAGACGGTGACCTGCGGGCGCTTGAACTCAACACCTTGGAGGAAGGCTTCGAAGGCCGCGCGGGCAGGCTCCATGAGGCGGCTATGGTAGGCGCCGGCGACGACGAGCGGCTTCACGAGTTTAAACGCGCCGAACTCCTTGGCACGAGCGACCGCTTGGGCGACCTTGTCGGACTCACCAGAAATCACGACCTGCCCAGGGCAATTGAAGTTGGCAGCGTCGATATCGAAAGCCGCGCAGAGTTTGAAGATGTCCTCACGGGTACCGCCGATGACCGCGGCCATGCCGCCCTTGGTCTGATCGCAGGCCTGCTGCATGAGTCGGCCGCGCTCGGCGACGACCTTGAGGCCCGTTTCAAAATCCCACACCCCGGCAACCGCGTAGGCCGTCAGTTCGCCCAAGGAAAGCCCGAGACAGGCCTTGAGGTCATTGAGCTTGCCGCGCTCGCGGAGAATCTGGGCGATCGCATAACCCTGGACATAGAGAGCCGGCTGGCAGACCCGAGTTTCGGTCAGGACCTCGGCGGGGCCCTCAAAGCAGACCTGACGCAGGTCGAAAGGCAGGACCGCAGCTGCACGGTCGTAGAGACCCTTGGCCGTGGCGGAGTTGTCATACAAGGACTTACCCATACCCACCACTTGGGCGCCTTGGCCGGAAAACAGAAGAGCGGTCGACATGGGTAGAAAGAGGGGAAAAAGGCGGGAAGGGTCAAGCGGATGCCAAGAAGGCCGGGGATTGGGGATAGATTTCGGATAAACCACGCCCCACCCCTCGGGTGCAGACTTTATACTCCTGTAGTCCGAACTCTGTACTCCGTAATCTGAAAACTAACACCATCCCCTCCCATGCCTCGCTTCCTGCTTCCTTGACCACCCTCCCCCCACCCCCTACCCCTTCCTTTAACCATGCCTATCGCCCTTCTCTCCGTCAGCGACAAGACTGGCCTGCTGCCCTTCGCGCAGGCGCTGGTCCAGAACCATGGCTATAAGCTCCTTTCCACCGGTGGCACATCCAAGATGCTCCGCGATGCCGGCCTGCCGGTGACGGACGTCAGCGAGCACACGGGGTTTCCTGAAATCATGGAGGGCCGCGTGAAGACCCTGCACCCCAAGGTCCATGGCGGCCTCCTGTGCCGCCGCGATTCGCATGAGCACCTCGACGAAGCCAAGAAGCACGGCATCGAACTCATCGATCTCGTCGTCGTAAACCTCTACCCCTTCGAAGCCACCGTCGCGAAGCCCAACTGCTCATTTGAAGACGCCATCGAGAACATTGATATCGGTGGTCCGTCCATGCTCCGCAGCGCCGCCAAGAACCACGCCTCCGTCTCGGTCGTCACCGACCCCGCCGACTACGAACGCGTCCTCGCCGCAATGGCCAATCCCGCCGCCCTGGCCGAACTCCGCCGCGAGCTCGCGCTCAAGGTCTTCCAGCGCACCTCGGCCTACGATGCCGCCATCGCCAACTACCTCGAATCGCAAGCCCAACCTGGCCTCGGCAACGTCCTCGGTCTGCCTGCGCGCTTCACGACCACCCTGTCCCTCGCCCAACGCCTCCGCTACGGCGAAAACCCGCATCAGCAGGCCGCGCTCTACGGCTCGTTCCACGAGGCCTTCGAACAGCTCCAGGGCAAGGAACTCAGTTACAACAATATCTTAGATATCACCGCCGCGACTTATCTCATCGGCGAATTCGAACGTCCGACCATCTGCATCCTAAAGCATACCAACCCCTGCGGCGTGGCTTCAGCTGACACCCTCCTCGAAGCATGGCATAAGGCTTTTGAGACCGACAAGCAGGCTCCTTTTGGCGGCATCATCGTTGCTAACCGCACCATCGACAAGGGCCTCGCCGAAGCCATCGCCGAGATCTTCTCGGAAGTCATCATTGCACCGGAGTTTGATGCCGACGCGCTCGCCATCTTCGGTAAGAAGAAGAACCTCCGCCTCATGCGCGCCAAAGTTGGCCTCCGCGCCGACACCCTGCGCGAAGTCCGCGCCGTCATTGGCGGCGTGCTCGTCCAAGACCGCGACCAGAAGCCTGCGAACGTGCGCGAATTCAAGGTCGTCACCAAGCGCCAGCCCACGGCCGACGAAATGACCGCCCTACTCTTCGGCTGGCGCGTCGTCCGCCATGTGAAGTCCAATGCCATCGTCTACGCTGGCAAAGAACGCACCCTCAGCGTCGGCGCGGGCCAAATGTCGCGTATCGACTCCTCCCGCATCGCGGTCTGGAAAGCCGGCGAAGCTAAGCTCTCGCTCCACGGCTCGGCCATTGCGTCGGACGCCTTCTTCCCCTTCCCGGACGGCCTGCTCGCCGCTGCGGATGCTGGTGCCACCTGCGCCATTCAGCCCGGCGGCTCGGTTAAAGACGCCGAAGTCATCGCCGCCGCGGACGCCCGTGGTATGGCGATGGTCTTTACGGGCATGCGCCACTTTAAGCACTAAGCGGCTAAAGAGGGGACTAGTGGGCTAGAGTATCGTTGGCTAGGGGTAGGGGCAGCACCGCGTGCTGCCCTAGGTGTTCGCCGCCGGGCGAACTTAGGATAGGAGGGCGCGGCGAAGCCACGCCCCTACCTCATGATGGCAGCAGACAATGCGACCCCTTACCCTATCCCCCATCACCTATCCCCTAGGTCTTCACACCCAACTTCTCGAGCAGGCGAGCGAGGTCGTCGTCGCCTTCGTAGGCGATCGTGATGCTACCCTTCTTGCCCTTCTGGATAACTTGGACGCGGGCGGAAAGGTGTGAGGCGAGACGCTTCTGGACGTCTTCAACGACGGATTTCTCCGTGCGCTTACGGTCACCCTTCTTCGTGGCGGCCAACTTCTTTACTTCAATCTCGAGGGCACGGACCGAGAGTCCCTTCTCGATGACGAGACGGGCGAGCTGCACGCGGTGGGCCTGATTCTCGAGCCCTAGCAGCACCTTGGCATGGCCAGTGGAGAGCTGGCCCTTGCCGAGGTAGCCCTGAATCTCGCGGTCGAGTGAGAGTAGGCGAACCAAATTAGCGATACTCGCACGCGGCTTACCGAGGCGATCCGCAACGGCTTCCTGCGTGAGGTTAAAGTCGCGCATGAGCGAGGCTACGCCCAACGCTTCTTCGACCGGGTTGAGGTCGGCCCGCTGTAAGTTCTCGACGAGGGCGAGCACGGCGCTGGCGTTATCACTAGCCTCCAGCACTCGCGCCGTGATCGTCTTCTGGCCCAAGAGTTTGAACGCACGAAAGCGGCGTTCGCCGGCAATAAGCTCATAGCCGTCCTTCACCTTGCGGACCGTGACAGGCTGCAGGAGGCCTTCCGAACGAATCGATTCGGCCAGTTCCTTGACACCAGCCTCGTCGAACTCGCGGCGCGGCTGACGGGGATTCGGCACGATGGCGGCAAGTTGAATCTCAATGAGCGCCAGGCCGGGAGCGATAGGAGGAGCAGACGGCGCAGGGGTCGCTGCTACGGGCTTGGTAACGCCGCCACCGATGAGGGAGCCGAGTCCTCGGCCGAGGGATTTCTTAGGAGGGGTGGCCATGAAATTAGCGGGCAGGAGCTTCGGGTTGCGGCACGAAGATCTCGACGTCGGCACGGAGTGCGCCTGTGCTCGGGAGTTTATTGGCCTGGAGAATCCATTCGACCTTGGAGCCAAACTGGCGAGCGATACGAATGACCGTATCACCGGACTTCACCCTGTAGGGCGTTCCGGTGCGGGGTATGTCGGTCGGGAGACCGTCGTCCGATGCGAGGGGCGGGGTCGTGGCAGGCGGCGCCACCCCTGTCGTCGAAGGAGGCGTGCCCGTGGGCTTAGCTACCGGAGTCACCGGACGATTGGCGAGCGGTTGACGACCTGCGAGGGCCGCGTCGACGCGACGACCGAGTTCAGCGAGAGCGGTATTCACATCCGCTGTCTGTTGCTTGAGACGCCGATCCACTTCGGCCAAAGCTTCCGCCTTAGTCCGAGCCGCCGCTTCGGCGTTTGAACTATTGCCGACCGAAGCGTTGCGTTGCTTGTTCAGGGCATCGCGCAAGTCCGCGTTCTCGAGCTTCAGTTTCTCCACTTCGTTACGCAGCTCCGCAAGGTCCTGCTGCATCCCCGCCAGCTGGTTATTTTGGGCAAAGAGTGGGGCGAAGCCCAGAAGAAGGAAAAGGAGACCGAAGCGCATGCCTCCAGCAAAACAAGTCGGGCAACGGAGGCAAGGAGCGAGCATTCGCACCCCTGAAGCTGGCTCTGACCTCTTAAATCAGCCCGAACTAGCCCAAGGGCCACGGTTTTCCTTTCTCGCCCCCGATGCGGGGACGTCCCTAACCTAGGGACGGATGTCCAAAATCCTCGTAGCCCTTTCCGGCGGCGTCGACAGCGCCGTGGCCGCCTTGTTGCTCAAGCAACAGGGCCACGAGGTCCATGCCGCTTACTTCCGGACCTGGATGAACGAGGAAGGCCTCCCCTTCCCTGGCGAATGCCCTTGGGAAGACGACGTCCGCAATGCCCAGACGGTCGCCGAATACCTCGGCCTACCCTTCCGCATCATCGACTTGGTAAAGGACTACCGAGAAACCGTAGTCGAATACCTGGTCGATGGTTACCGCCGTGGGCTGACCCCCAATCCCGATATCATTTGCAACCGCGAGATGAAGTTCGGTGTCTTTCTGCGTCGCGCTTTGGCCGAGGGCTACGACGCCATCGCCACGGGGCACTACGCCCGCCGACGAGCGAACGCTGACGGCTCGTTCGACCTCTTGGAAGGCCTCGACCAAAATAAGGATCAGTCATACTTCCTCGCTCTGTTGCGCCAAGACCAGCTCGCCAAGGCCCTCTTCCCGATTGGCGAACTTACCAAGCCGGAAGTCCGCCGCTTGGCCGTCGAGGCCCAGCTCCCGAACGCCACGCGCAAGGATAGCCAAGGCATTTGCTTCCTCGGCCAAGTACCCGTGCAGGACTTCCTCGAACGCCACATTCCCGACGCCCCGGGTCCGATCGTCAACCCCGCTGGCAAGGAAATCGGCCAACACCGCGGCCTGCATCGTTACACCATCGGTCAGCGCAAGGGCATCGGCCTACCTTCCAATACCGACCAGAAATACTTCGTCGTCGTGAAAAAGGACTTCGCGACCAAGACCCTGCACGTGGCCTTCGATACGCCCGACGCGAAGTGGCTCTACACCGACTCCGCCCGGGCCGCCAACTTCACTTGGATTAATCAACCGCTCAGCAGCGAGCAGGCCGTCCTTGCCCGGGTGCGTTACCGGGATAAGGCCGTCGCCGCGGACTTTAAGCCGCACCCCGACGGCACCGTCGACCTCCGCTTCCATACGACCCAACGGGGCCTCGCCGCTGGACAGGTCGTGGCTATCTATCAGGACCGCGTCCTCCTGGGCGGAGGAGTGTTCGTTTAAGGGGATAGGGGTTGGGGGGGATTGGGGATGGGGGATGGGCAGAGTCTGGGTAGTGGCGCGACTAACACGTTTCCCTATCCCCCATCCCCTCCACTTGACCTCCCCGACTTTGTGGGGATGGTAAGCGCATGGCCGAAGGCAATGCAGTCCGACAGATGTTCTCAGGTATCGCTTCGCGCTATGACCTCGCCAACCGCATCCTCAGCCTCGGCCTCTGCGTCGGCTGGCGCAACCGCTTGATTCAGGCCGTCATCGCCACCCATCCGCACAACGTTGCTGACCTTGCTACCGGCAGCGGCGACGTCGCGTTCGAGCTTCTCCCCGCCCTACCCCATGATTGCAAAGTAATCGGCTACGACTTCTGCGATCCGATGCTCGAAGTCGCCCGTCGCCGCGCAGCTAAATCTCAAGTCCGTTCGCCGGAGTTTCTGCTGGGCGACTGCATGCACCTACCCATCGCCGATGACGCCTGCGATGTCGTCACGATTGCGTATGGCGTGCGCAACTTCGAAGACCGTGCCCGCGGCCTCCGCGAACTCTGTCGTGTGACCAAGCCAGCTGGCTCAGTCTTCATCCTCGAGTTCTCAAAACCGGTCGCCTGGTTCGCACCCTTCCACTTCGTGCATGTGCGCCTTATCTCGCCGATCCTCGCTGGGATTCTCACGGGTGACTTCGGAGCCTACCGCTACCTCGGCACCAGTATCGCGGGCTTCCCGGATGCCGCTGGCCTGACGCAGGAACTGAAAAACGCAGGTTTTTCGGAAGTTAGCCACGAAAGCATGATGTTCGGCACCGTGGCGCTCCATCGGGCTAAAAAGTAGGCCTTTCCAAAAATTCCTTGCCTTTCGAGTCTGGGATGGTTCTTTCAAGCGTCTCGGAACGGGCTCGTGGTGAAATGGATATCATTTCTGACTACGGATCAGACGTTTGGGGTTCGAATCCCTACGGGCCCACCATTTTGAACAGCGAACCAGAATAACCTTCTGGTTCGCTCTGTTTTGGGGGTGCGAAGGTAGGGTCAGCACTAGGGCACGGACAGCTAGGTTAGCACGCAGTGCTAACCCTACCCATGCCGCCTATCCCCCATCGCCTACCCCTTACTGAAGTAACTCGGGCTTAGGCTCCGGTAGCTGCGTCCCCGATGGGTAGACATAGGCCCGGTCCTCGAAATTTCGGAGCTCCACGATGCCATCGTGGATGGCCTGAACATACTCGGGGTTGATGGGGATCTTTCCACCACCGCCTGGCCCATCGATGGTTAGCTGCGGAACCCCGTAGCCTGTCGTGTGTCCACGGAGTGCGCGGATGATATCGATACCCTTCTGAATCGGTGCCCGGAAATGCGTCGAGCCCTCGATGAGGTCGCATGCGTACAGGTAGTACGGCCGGACGCGCATCATCAAGAGACGGTGCACCAGCGACTTCATGATCTCGGGCGTATCGTTGATCCCGTTAAGCAAGACCGACTGATTACCCAGCGGTACACCCGCCAGGGACAACCGTTCACAGGCCTCGGCCAATTCGCGGGTAATCTCTTTCGGGTGGTTAGTATGGATACTTATCCAGATCGGGCCGTGCTTACGGAAGATAGCCGCGAGCTCGGGCGTGATGCGTTGCGGCAGGAAGACCGGAATACGCGAACCCATCCGAATAAACTCCACGTGGGGGATAGCCCGCAGGCGACCGAGTAGCGCGTCGATTTTAGCGTCGGACAGCAACAGCGGATCGCCGCCGGAAATCAGAACGTCGCGCACTTCCGGATGGGCGGCGATATACTGCAGCCCCTGCTCAAGCTCGGGATGAAAATCGTAGGACTGAGCATTAGAGACCAAGCGGCTCCGCGTACAGTAGCGGCAATACGAAGCGCAACGATCGGTCACCAAAAACAGCACGCGATCCGGGTAGCGATGCACAATGCCTGGGACCGGCATAGTCCCCTCTTCGCCGACGGGATCCGCCGACTCACCCGGGGCGACGACTGACTCGTCGATGTGCGGGATGACCTGGCGGCGCACCGGGCAGTTCGGGTCCTGCGGGTCGATTAGATTAAAGAAGTGCGGCGTGATCGCCAAGGCGAGCTTATGGGCGGCAAAGAGGCAGCCGGCCCGTTCCTGCGGAGACAACTCGAGGAGCTTCTCCAACTGGGCTAAAGTCGTGATGCGGTTACGCAACTGCCAGTGCCAATCATTCCAATCCGACGCAGGTACATCGGACCATCGGCCCTGTCCGGCATACCAGTTGTCGCGTCGATCAGCGGGATACATTCGTAGAAGCCCAGACCGTACCAAGATCCTCCCCCCTTGCAAACGGGTAAGTCAAATCAGTCCATAATACCTGAACGCCCAGCTAGCGCCCTAAAACAAACGCCCCGGGCAAGCCGGAGCGTCGTTAGGAACTGTGCGGGCTACTTACTTCTTCTCGACGACCCACATATTACGGAACTCGACGGGGTCGCCATGGAACTGCAGACCGATGGGCAGCTTGTCGTCGTGCTTCTTGTAAGGCGGGTTCACGCGGTGGCTACTCGGGCCGATATACTCGGAGCTATCCTGTACCTTGACGCCGTTCATCACAACCGTGATGCGGGCCTTCGAGGTCACCTTGCCGTCCGTATCGAAGCGTGGGGCGGTCCACTCCACGTCGTAGCTATTCCATTCGCGCGAGGGATTGCAGGCATTAAAGAGCGGTGGCAACTGGCCGTAAATGGCGGCGGTCATGCCGTCGGCGTAGGTGTCGGTCTTGGCGCAATCGAGCACCTGCAGCTCGTAGGTGCGCATAAAGAAGATGCCACTGTTGGAATTGCCCTGGCCCTTCTTCTTATCATTCTTGTCGTAGCCTTCGGCCGAGCGCCATTCGGCGTGCAAGGTAATGTCACCAAAAGACTTCTTCGTGTGGACGCCGTTCTTGCGGGCAATCATCGCGCCGTCCTTCACTTCCCAAGTCACACCCTTTTCGCCGTTATCGGCCACCCACTCGGCGGCGGCATCCTTGCCGTCAAAGAGCACCACGGCACCGGCGGGGGCGGCAGTCGTCGTGCACTTCAGCTTCTCCTTGTCGGCACGCGTGGGCTGGGGACGGGTGGAGTCATGGACGTGCCATTGGGTGCCCGGGATGAGCGGGGTATCGAGGTAGCCTTCAGCCAGAAGGCTGGAGGCGGCCAAAGTCAGGAGAAACAAGTTACGCATGGTTGGGGTGAGGGTTCTGACAGCCTGACCGACGCTTGGTTCGGGGAAAAGAGCGAAAAACATCGTTTTGCGCCCTTGGCCGAACCCCTCGGTCCCCTATTCCCGTTGCCCTACGGCCTAAAAATCCCCTATTTAGTCCCCCATGTCTGTCACGAAGCCCCGCTTCACGCTCGAGTTTGAGAAGCCCATCCGCGAACTGGAGGACAAGATTGCCGCCCTGCGCGCCTCGTCCGAGTCCGCTGGCATGGACGTCACCAAGGAAGCCGTCTCCATGGAGGCCAAGCTCGCCCAGACCCGCCGAGAGGTCTACGGCAACCTAACCCCCTGGCAGCGCGTCCAGCTGGCACGACACCCCCGCCGGCCCTACTCCCTGGACTATATCGGGATGATCTTTGACGACTTCCAGGAGCTTCATGGCGACCGTCTCTACATGGACGACGAGTCCACTGTCGGCGGAACAGCCTTCTTTGAAGGACAGCCCGTCATGGTCATCGGCCAACAGAAAGGCCGCGATACTAAGGAGAACCTTCGTCGTAACTTCGGTTGCCCCAACCCGGAAGGTTACCGCAAGGCCCTTCGCTTGATGAAAATGGCGCACACCTTTAAGCTGCCCATTATCACCCTCGTTGACACCCCTGGCGCCTTCCCGGGCATCGGGTCGGAAGAACGCCACGTGGCTGAAGCCATCGCCGTAAACCTCCGCGAGATGAGCCAGTTCGGCGTGCCCATCATCACCTTCGTTATCGGCGAAGGTGGCTCCGGTGGCGCCCTCGGCATCGCCGTCTCGAACCGCGTCTACATCCTCGAGAACGCCTACTACTCCGTCATCTCTCCTGAAGGCTGCGCCGCGATCCTCTTCAAGGACCGCGCCCACGCCCCAAAGGCCGCCGAAGCCCTGTGCCTCGACGCCCCGAATCTCCTCAAACTCGGCGTCGTGGACGGCGTCGTGAAGGAACCCCTCGGCGGCGCCCAGGAAGACCCAGCTGCCACCGGCTCCAACATCCGCAAGATGCTACGCGAAGCCCTCAAGGAACTCTCGAAGTCTAAGCCCGACAAGTTGGTCGCCGACCGCTACGCCAAGTTCCGCAAGATGGGTGTATACGCCGAGTAAGCGGCCAGCACCACCAAGCAAAAGGGCGTCCCGCAAGGACGCCCTTTTTGTTTAAACCCGACGGCCCTTAGCCGCCGTTCGCCATCAACTTAATGTAACGGGTATAGTTACGACCGTACTGATTCACGATGCGCTTGTAATCATTAACCGAAAGTAGCGCGATACCCGTGGCCCCCTGGGCGGCGGTAAGTTTCTGCAGAGAGCGGAGTTCCTTGGAGCCTTCGGGCGTCAGGATCGTAAGCGAGACCTCCACGGCCTTCACGGAGTAGGGCATATAAGGCAAAGACGTGGCGGTCGCCGGGTTATTCGGCCCAAGGGAATCGGGATACATGCGGTCCGCGAAGATACGGAGGCGGGCCCCATAAGTGTCGTACGGGTGAGGCGTGCCGGCGGCCGTCACTGGCACGGGGGAGCCGCTGGAAGGAGCAAAGCGCAACGGAGCGGCATTGGTGCTCGAGGACGTGGTATTGGTCACGTATTCACCGATGTAGCCACCGTAAGCCGCCGGGCCGAACTTAAAGGTATCCGAAGAACCTAAGACCACTGGGCGGAGTAATTCGGCTGGACGCTTCAGCGGATCAACCAAGGCGCCGGTCACCGTGGATGAGGCGGGCAAGGAAGACTTACACCAGAAGGTCAGGTGCATGGAGACGACATTCGAAGCGATGAAATTCTGGTCATCCAGCGTCCAGCAATAATTAGAAGTCGCCCCACCCGTCTGCACCAAGCTCTGGTCAATCAAGTTGCGAGTCTGGAAGCCACCCGAGGTGGCCGAGACGGAGTAATTCGGCACCAGACGTGGAGCGTTCCAGTAATTCCAAGGGGACGTCGGGACTGTCGGAGTCGAAGAAAAGATAATCGGCAAGGCATCGCGGAAGGTCGCTTCGGGGTCGATAATCGTGCGGTAGACGCCATACACCTGCTGGATAGGGTCACCTGGGGCGTCGAAAGGCGAACGCTGGCCGATACGATAGGCAACCGCACAGACATCGCCCTTAAAGGCCGTCCGTGGCGTGGTGGCCACCGGGGACCAGCGTGGGCGGTCCGGCGGCGCCGAAAAGAGCATGACAATCGGATGGTCAACTGGCTGCAGGTTGCCGACCGCCTTAGGCACGCCAGCCGGAGTCGTCGCACCAGGTAGGATAACTTCCATCCAGCAGCGACCGTCGGGCCGGATGACTGCCGTCTGGAAATCGTTCTCCATCGCATCGAGGGCGCCACGGGCCTCGGACTGGGTCGTGAGGTCGGCCACCGCGCGGTCGTACGCCTTAAAGGTGTCCGCAGCAATGGTCACCACGGCGAGGACGATCACCATCATGATCGCCGTGGCGACCATGACTTCGATCAAGGTAAAGCCGCGTCGGGCGGTACGGAGGAGGGAGGTTTTCATCGGCTAATGATGATGTTCTGCACAAGAAGGGGCGTCTCTTCACGAGCCTTAAAAATCGTGGAGTCCACGTAATCGTGCGGGAAGAACTCGGCGACGACCGGAAGGTAGGCCAAGGCGTAGAGATTAGGATCCACCGGCAAGGCGGTGCCCGGGGTCCACTTGGCCACGCTCGGCTCACCCGTGACGGTATCAATCTGGTAGCGCTGACCGACAAGCAACTTCGAGAGCGTGAGACGGACCCGCATCGGGGTACCGACGACGTTACGCGTGTTGGCCGCGATCGGGCTAAAGTTATCGGCATTACCGGCACAGGAAGCGACTTCCATTGCCGAGGGATTGGAATAGAGATTGTAGGTCACCGTCGCTCCGGCCTGTGCATCGGCCACCGCAATCACCATTTTGCGGTCATAGACGTAGAGCCAGACGGCGGTGTTCGTCGTGCTGGCCGGACCAAGTAAGCGGTAGGCGATTTCAAAACTTGACGCTGGAATGGCGGCAACCGGATCAAGCTTCGACTGCAGGCCTTGGTGAATATACTTCGTATTCGCCGGATTACTATCCGCGCTAGCATCCAGGTAGACGATAGAGCGAGGGTTATCCAGGGCACCGATCAGCCGAGTCACACCCGACAGGGCGCGGTTAGTTTGCATGATTTCGTCGACCTGCTGAAAGGTCGAACCCAGGATGCCGACCAGCGATAAGATCGCCATGCCAAGGATACCGATAGCGAGGGTAACCTCGATCAACGAGAAGCCCGAGCGACGACGGGAGGGGGAGAGGAAGGGGTTCATTACTTCAGGAGATTGGTGTTCAGTTCATCAGGGTCGGTGGTCATTGCCACGTCGCCGCTGGGGCGGAGCGATAGCGCCGCCAACTGGTTTTCGTTGGCCAGGTCGAGTTGGACCTTACTGGAGACCGTGTCCAGTCGCAGCACGCCGTTAGCGAGCACGAGAATGACGCGTCCGAGGTGATTGGAGGTGCCGCCTGTCTGGAGTTCAACGTAGTACCACTTCTTGGGGTCGAGGCCGGACATCGAACTTAAGGAGGTCGGAGCGACCACACCCTGCGACGCGAACATCATCCAAGGCGGGCTGCCAGGGTTGTCGTTCGAGTTGGCCGTGGCATTGTCTGCGATCTGGCCGATGATGCTGGCGCGGCCAATCCAAGTACCCGTGAAGCCCGGGGGCTTATTGACCACGGTGGTGGTGTCGCTGGCGGGCGGGACGAAGTAGACGCCACTCGGTAGCAAGGTCGGGGCATCCGGGGTATACCACTTATAACGGCTATCGGAAGTGCTCGTAACGGTCGTCGGGTCCACGCCCACCGCCATCGCGCTGGTATCCACGCTACCCACGGCAAGCATGTACTTGTGCAGGTGGTTCACAGGATCCGCCGGGTCGTTCAGGATCAGTAGGCGGTAACGAGCATTGTAGCTCACGCCTGTGCCTTGGGCGCCGCGGTTCATCAAAGCCATCGCGCGGACGGACCGAATCGAGGAGCCGACCATACGCTGGCCGCCCATCAAGCCGCCGCCATCGCCGGCGGTCATATTCAGGAACATCCCCGAGATGAGCAGGATGATGGTGATAACCACCAACAGCTCAATCAGAGTAAAGCCGCGACGGGCGCGGGAGAGACGGGCGCGAGGACTCACTGGATGGCGATAATGTCGGCGACGTCGTCCGCACCCAGCTGGCCGTCAGTCGAACCGACGTCTTTGATGGTGGTGAAGATAATCACCCGGGCCGGGATACCGGTCGCGCTATTGATTCCATTGGCATTCTTGGTCGCGTCAAGGTCGTCAGGGAGCGGGGTCGCGATGCCCTTAATCGTGCCATTGCCATCGGTGTCAAAGACGATGCGGATGTTGACATTACCGAACTTGTCCATGAGCTTGCCAGTCGTGTTGGTGTTGGCGTCAAAGAGCTCGTAGTCGTCCTTACTGAAGGCGCAGAACTCTTCGGCGTTACGGTTGTACTTAGCACGCTCGCCAGTGGCGGCACCCGATAGCGGGGTGCCCGTCGGGTTCTTGCCGTAGAGGGACTTCACAAAGGGCATGCCAGGGCCAGTTTCGAGCTTATGCAGGGCATCGGCCGTCGTGGTATAGGAAGCCCCGATGTTCGGGTAGAAGCCATATACGGACTTATAACGGGTCACACCGGCGCACCACTGCTGGAAGGTCGTCTGGCCAGTTGAAATCTTCGCCTTTTTACGGACCGAACTAATGGCCGGAAAGAGGACGGCTGCCAAGATACCAATGATGGCGATGACGGTAAGCAGCTCAATGAGCGTGAAACCTGAACGGGTACGGGAACGCATAGGGTAAAGGGGGCTATACTTAGGGAAATAGAATGTAGCCCCACCCACATCGATTGAACAGTCAAAAAGGAGGTATAGCACCCCCGAACCCCACCCCTTCCCCCCTCGGATGGTGGGGTTACCTAATGAAGAAGAAACAGGTGATGGCCACCGCCGTGGGCAGCAAGGCCCAAAGAAAAAGGCTCCCCGCGGAGACCCCGCCTTCGAAATATTCCCCTAAAATGGCCTGCCCTGCGGGGTTCGGGGCATTGGCGATGACCGTCAGGCCACCCCCGGCCAAAGCACCCGCCAAAACGGCGTGCCTTAAGGCCGCGGCTGATGGCTCGGTTAAGGCTGGGACCTGCGCGGCGAGGTAAGTAATCGCTGCGTTGTCATTGAAGGCGGTTAAGCCAACGGAAGCCCACAATAAGGACGTGTCCCCCATTTGCAGGATGACCGGGCCAATCCACCACCCTTGGAGGCCACCGAGGACGACTAAGCCAGCCAAAAAGAAGCCCACCATCAAGGGTGCCCTTAGCCGGAGCGGCGACTGCCAACGCGGAGTGGCCACGCCGAAGGCTAAGAATAAAAGCAAGCCCCCGACCATCAGAAAGACCTGGTGGCCCGACAACATCACGACCGTCCAGGCAATCAGCGCGACGTGCACCGCGGTCACCCAGAGCGGCACCGTCGGCTCCCGACCTGCATCCGCAGATGACTCCGGAAATCGAAGGGCTAGTAATTCCCGGCGGAACCAAAGAAAATAGACAGCGTTCGACAGCAGAATTGCCATCAAGGCCGCCCAGCCGAACTGCTGAAAGACCTCCGCCGTCCCCCAGCTCCACCGCGTCGCTACCATTACCACCGGAGGCGCCGCAAAATGCGTCAAGGCACCGCCGATGGATACATTAACAAAGAGTAAGGCCAACGTGGCATACTTCAGGCCCGAAGAGGGATTCAGGCAGTAGAACTGGGCGGCGAGGAGATAGGCGGCGATGGTCATCGCGGCCGGCTCCGTGATCAGGGAACCCGCTATAGGAGCCAAGGTCAGCACCACCATCCACCGGGCCGCCGGACCGCCACCGAACCAGCCCGCGACGGCATTCAACACCCGCCGCGCCGCTTCGACAATCGGCCGCGTCGAGGCCATGACCATAACAATAAAGACGAACAAAGGCTCTAAGAACTTAAAAGGCCCAGTGAATTCGCGTCCCGCGACGGCAGCGGCGTAGTCACCCGACTCCAGATAGGCGACGGCAAAGGCCCAACCCTTCCCTGGCCAACAGACGGCAAGCAGGAATAACCCAAGAGACCAGAGGCCAAAGACGGCCTCAACTTCGCCCAAAAGGTGAAAGACCGTCGACCGGAAATCGGCACGCTGGGCTTCCCGGCGCTGGGCCGCCCGAGCAAAGATTGGGGCACAGAAGGCATGCACGACCGCGCCGGCGAACAAGGCCGTCGCCACCGGTAAAAAGGGGTCCGACGCCGCGGTAGCGGAGAGCGTCTGTGTCCATGCGGCCGACATCAACATGTCGCACATTGAGCACGGCTCCGCCCGCCGAGCGAGGCAGTTCGGAGCCCAACGCTTGAAACGGGATTGCCTCCCCTACGCCCATCAAAAATATAAACGCCATGCTCAAGCACTGGCCCCTGCTGCTTCTTCCGGTTCTACCCCTCCTTGCCAAAGAGGAGCCGCCCAAGCTCGCCTACAAGGAATTCCACGGCCTCTTCGCCGACGACCCCACCGCCCTCAACGGCCTCCGCAATCCGGAACGCGGCTTTCGGCTCGAATGCCCTGTCGGCCTCGGCGACGGACAGCTTCTCGTGCAGCGGCCCGACGGTCGCATCGTCCGCCGAGCATTCCCCGCCGCTAAAGACGAGAAGCCCGTACCCTTCCTCGGCGTGGACGTCGCCCGGACCGGTTGGACGGACCGCATCATGCTCGACGCCCTCAAGGCGTGGGAACCCAAGGGCGTGACCAGCCACCTCGGCATCTGCTGGCTCGACGAATACCACAACCGCCCGCTCGATCAGATCCTCTTCCAGCGCCTGGAGAAGTCCCTGGACGCCTTCCGTCGCGCTGGTTGCAAACTACAACTCCGCTTCGCCTACGAGCTGGATGACAGCAAGTCTGGCGGGCCCGACCTCGCGATCGTCAAAACCCACTGGGGCCAGTTAAAGAAACTCTTGGCGGCGAATGCCGACGTCATCGTCGCCGTCCAACTCGGCTCCATCGGCCGCCGGGGTGAAGGCGCCAATGCCACCAAGATTCCTGAGACGCCCGAAGCCCACGGCGCCATCCTGAAGGAGACCTTCGCCAGCCTGCCCAACGACCGAACCCTACTCGTCCAGTCACCCGACATGCGGCAGGGGCTCTGCAAACAGCTGGGCTGGCCGTTGCATATCACACAAGGCAACGCCTACGAAAAGGGTAATCCGACCGCCCGCATCGGCACGCATAACACCCATTTCCTCTTCGACCTGACGCACGAGGGTACCTTCGATAAGCCGCTCGGTGGTACCAACGAGGACTGGCAGAAATTCTGCATGGAGAATCTCTTCGTACCCTATGACGCCGAGATTACTGCCAAAACGGCGACGCAACCGACCGCCGCAGATGGCTGGCTCGTCGCACAGGTGGCTTCGAATGAACGGGCCTTCGCCCTCGGCCTCGCCCACGGCTGGTCCGAGTCCAACCCCGGCAAAGCCCCTGGCATCGTTGACGGCTGGAAAAAACAAATGAAAACGCAGGCCGAGGTGACGCAGCTGGGACTGCCCATCTCCGAGGGCTATTTCACCGACACCAAGGGTAATGCGGTCAGCCGATCGGCCTTCGACTACCTTCGCGACCACGTGGGCTACCGCTACGAACTGCTGAGCGCTTCCTGGCAGAGCAAGGTAAAGGTCGGAGCGAAGTTTGAAATTAAGATTCGCATCGCGAACCGCGGCTTTGCCTCCTGCCCTACCCCGCGAGGACTCGACCTAGCCTACGTGGATAGCCCGACGAAGTACACGCTGTCACCAGGCGAGGGCGAGGCCTTCGATATCCGCCGCATACCGCCGTATGTGGTCCTTCAGAACAAAGAAGCCGGCTACGACATCACCATCAAGGCGACCGCCCCGAAGGACATTCAGCCTGGTAAGTACCAGATTTGCGTGATGTTCCCTGAGATTGAGCACACCAAGTTAAAGCAAGACGCTCGCAATATGGTGCGCTTCGCCAACCGGGACGCCGCCTTCTGGCAATCCAAGGACGGGAAGTTAGCGGGTAACTTGATGGGTGAGATCGAGTTCGCCCGCTGAGCAGAGGATTACTTAGCAGCCGACTCCACGCGAGCGCCACCCAAGGCCTTGATCAGGTCAACCTGCGCACCGATACGATCGTAACGTACACGGGCGACGGCGACCTTCGATTCGGCCAGCATGCGACGGGCTAAGAGGTGATCGGCAAGGGGCAACTGTCCAGTAGCCTGACGGGCCTCGGCCACGCGGAAGGCTTCCTGTGCGGAAGCCTCACGAAGTTCGGCAGAGCGGGCGGACTCAATGGTCTCACGCACGTCACTCAAGGCATCGCGCACCTCCCGGAAAGCATTCAAAACTGCCTTCTCGTAATTAGCCACGGCTTGGTGCTGGACCGCCTCGGCACCCTCGACGCGGGCAGCGGTGCGACCAAAGTCAAAGAGCGGCACGCGCATATCCACTCCGAGGTTGGTCGTCGCACTAGAGGCGGTGAAGAGCTGCGAGAAGTCGCGGCTTTCATTTCCAAACGCCCCCGTCAGCGTGAAGGTCGGGAAATAGGCGGCCTTCACGAAGCCGATGCGAGCATTGGCGGCAACGAGCGTCTGCTCAGCGGCAAGGACGTCGGGGCGGCGGCGCAGGAGGTCGGAAGGCAAACCCGCCGCCGGCGGCGGCAGCAAGGCCAGCGCGGCCGAGGCTTGAGCCGGCAAGACCAGATCCGGACGACCCACGAGGAAGCCCAGTAGATGCTCGGCGGAAGCACGCGCTCGCCGGGCATCGGAGAGCGTCGCGACCGCGGCAGCCACATTCACCTCGGCCTGCGCACTATCGGAGGCATTGGCGGCCCCCACGGCAAAACGGAAGCCAACGATGCGGCGCTCTTCGGTGCGAATGGTAAGCAGCTCTTCGGCCGAACGTTGCTGCACGGCGGCAGACTGCGCCAAGGCGTAGGTCCGCACCACCGAGGCGGCGACCGCGAGCTCCACCTGAGCCCGGGCTTCGGAAGTTGCGAGGAGTTGGGCTCGCGCGGCTTCGGTGGCGCGACGGAGTTTGCCCCAGAAATCGAGTTCAAACGAGGTTGCGAGACCCGCGCGATAGACGGACCGGCTGCGGCCATTCGTCGCACTGATCGGCGTGTAGCCATTATCGCTGACCTTACTCTTTGCAGCGCCCGCCGAACCATCAATCTGCGGTAACTGCGCGCCCGAAACATCCGCCAAGCCAGCGGCCGCTTCCTCCATCCGACCCGCGGCGACGCGGATATCGACGTTGGCAGTCAAAGCTTGTTCGACGAAAGCGTTCAGTTGGGCATCGCCGAAGCCTTGCCACCAGCGTTCACTCACCGCGTCACCGCCAGGCGTCGCCTCCGGAAAGGCGGCGGCCGTCGGGGTCTCCGGGCGAACATAATCAGGTCCCACCGCACAGGCGGAGAGTAAAAAACTCAGAGGGAGGAGGAAAGCGATGGAGGTTTTCATGCGCGGGGTTCCTTCCGATCGCCGGTGAGAATTTTGAAGAAGAGAGGGATGAAGAGCGTAGCCACGAAGGTATCTAAAAGCATCCCGCCGAAGACGCCCGTCCCCATCGAACGACGTGCCCCCGCGCCGGCGCCGGAGGCAAGCACGAGCGGAATGACGCCGAGAACAAAGGCCATCGAGGTCATGACCAGTGGACGGAAACGCACGCGGGCAGCCTCTACGGCTGCTTCGGCTGCGGACTTACCCGCATCGCGTGCCTTAACGGCGAACTCAACGATCAGGATGGCATTCTTGGCCGCGAGGCCGATGAGCGTCACGAGACCAATCTGGAAGTAGAGGTCGTTCGGGGTACCACGCACCCAGATAGCGATCAGTGCACCGAGTAACGCAAACGGCACCGTTAAGATGACACCAATCGGCAGCGACCACTTCTCGTAGAGCGCCGCCAGAATTAAGAAAACCATCGTGAGGGCCATCAAGAAGGCCGGCAAAGCCGAGGTCGCGGAACGTTTCTCCTGGAGTGCCTGCGCCGTCCAATCGAGCTGATAGCCCTCAGGCAAGGTGCGTTCAGCGATTTCCTCGACGACGCGGAGGGCTTCGCTGGAACTAAGGCCAGCGGCGCCGCTGCCCATGACACGGGCGGCGACGAAGCCGTTATAACGCTCAACCTGTTCCGGGCCGGAAGAAGGCTTAATCCGAACCAGCGACGACAGCGGAATCATCCGCCCATCGGCGGACCGGACATGGATGCGACCAACGTCGGAGGGATCCATCCGCTCCGAAGGCTCCGCCTGCATGAGCACGCGATAGGTGCGACCCGAACGGTTGAAGTCATTAACGTAGGCGGCCCCGATGGTCGCCTGAAGGGCTTCGTAGATCTCCGGCAGGGGCACGCCCAAGGTCATGGCCCGCACCTCGTCCACTTCCGCCGCATACTGCGGCACCGTCGTACGCAGGAAGGAGCGCAACCCCACGATGAGCGGCTTCCCGTCCTTGGTCTCTTTGGCGAGGGCCGCAATCAGTTCGTCCGTCACCTTGCCCAAGCGCACGGGATCGTCGTCGTCACGTGCCTGTAGGTAGAATTCAAAGCCGCCCGCGGTCCCAATGCCACGAATGGGCGGTGGGTTGACGATGAAGCACATGCCTTCGGTGGCGTGGGCCGTCGAAGCCATGAGGACACCGGTGAGCTGTTCGGCTCCCATGTCACGCTTCGACCAGTCCTTCAACGGCAAGAAGATGGTTCCGGCATTAGTCTTTTCGCCACCGCCGATTAGGTCGAAGCCGCTAATGGCGAAAGCATGAAAAACGGCCGGCTTCTCCGCGGGCGCCTGGAGTAAAGACGGGACGATTTTCGTCATGTAGTCTCGTGTCCGCGTGACGCTGGCGCCATCGGGTAAGCTAACTGAAGCGAGCACGTACCCTTGGTCCTCGGCCGGCAAGAAGCCGCGCGGACGTTCCCAGAGGAGTACGGCGTTGGCGCCGAGGACACCCACGAAGATGAGCCCCGCGGTCCGGGGGTGCTCCAAGAGCCAGCGGACGGTGCGACCATGCCAAGCGGCCAAGGACTGAAACCCACGGTCGAACCAAGCCAAGAAGCCTGCGGTCGGCGCATGGGTACGGGGCTTTAAAATCATCGCGCAGAGCGCGGGCGTGAGCGTCAAGGCCACGAAGCCTGAAATAATCACCGCAATCGAGACGGTCACGGCGAACTGGCGGTAGAGCGTCCCAGCGATACCACCGAGGAAGGCTACGGGCAGGAAGACGGACACGAGGACCAAAACGATCGCGACGATGGCACCCGAAACTTCATGCACCGAAGCCAAGGCGGCCTCGAACGGGCTAAGGCCCTTCTCTTCCATGAGACGCTCGACGTTCTCGAGCACGACGATAGCGTCATCAACGACGATACCGATGGCGATGACCATCGCAAAGAGGGTCAAAGTATTGATGCCAAAACCAAAGACCCAGAGGCCGGCGAAGGTACCAACCAGCGAAACAGGGACAGCGATAATCGGAATCAACGTCGCACGCCAGCTGCCCAAGAAAAGGAAAACGACGAGAATGACCAGGAGCCCCGCCTCAAAGAGCGTCTGCACGACCTCACGGATCGAGGCCGCCACGAAGAGCGTCGTGTCGAAGGGGATTTCGTAGTCAATGCCGGCCGGGAAACGCTTCGAGAGTTCCGCCACCCGGGCTTTCACCGCAGCCGCGACGTCCAGGGCGTTAGCCCCGGGAGCGAGGAAGACGCGCGTACCAACCGCAATCTGATTATCGAGACTGGCACGCTGTTCGTAGCTCTGCGCACCTAATTCGACCGTGGCGACGTCCCGTAGGCGGAGCACGCCCTTAGCCCCGTCGGCACGGAGCAAGATATTGCCGAACTGCTCCGGGGTGGCGAGACGGCTCGCCGTAATGATAGGAATGACGATGGCCTGGCCGTCAGCGGAAGGTTCCTGGCCGAGGCGACCGGCGGCGTATTGGTTATTCGAAACACGAATCGCTCGGGCCACGTCGCCGGGGGTCACACCCAGTTGGGCCATCTTGTCTGGGCGCAGCCAGACGCGCATCGAGTAATCACGGGCCCCAAAGATACCCGCATCACTGACGCCGGGGACGCGCTTGATTTCTTCGACGATATTAACCGAGGCGTAATTGCTCAGGAAAACTGAGTCACGACTGCCGTCCTTCGAGATAATCGAAATCGACATCAGGATGTCGTTGGTGCGCTTCTTCACGACCACCCCCAGGCGGCGAGCTTCCTCGGGGAGACGGGGTTCGGCGATCTTGACGCGGTTCGTCAAGTTGATGACCGCAAGGTCCGGATCCGTGCCCGGCTCGAAGGTGACGGTAATCGTCAGTAGTCCGTTCGAGGAGGAGTTGGATGAGAAGTAGAGCAGGTTATCGGTACCATTGATCTCATCTTCGATTGGCGCTGCGACCGTACGCATCAACGTCTCCGCCGAGGCGCCAGGATAGGAAATGGCGATGGTCGCGGTCGGCGGGGCGATTTGCGGGTACTGCGCAACCGGTAGCAAACGGAACGTCAACAGGCCCGCCATCACGACGATTAACGAGAGGACGGTCCCGAAGATGGGCCGACGAATAAAGAATTCCCAGGACATCGGCGTTACTTAGCGGCGGGAGCGCGCGGGGCGAGCAGAGCGCCGGGGCGAATCTTTACGAGGTTATCCAGAATGACGCGGTCGCCAGACTTTAAGCCGCCAGAGACAACCGCCAAGGGACCGATGATGACTTCGATCTGGACGGGGCGCATCGTAGCCACATTGCCCTCACCGAGGATGTAAACAAAGCGACCCTGAGCCGACTGCAGGAGCGAGGAGGTCGGCACCGTGACGGCGCCTTCGAGGGGCTTACCCTCGAGCCGGAGTCGGACGAACTGTCCGGGGAGCAGTTGGTTCCCTGCGTTCGGGAACTCGGCCCGCATCTGAATTGTGCCGAGGCGGGCTTCCACCTGAGCGGAGACAAAGTTGATCTTACCCGCGATGGGCAGTGGCTTACCAGCGGTGTCCAAGACCTCGACCTTGGCGCGGGTCGCCTGGGCGGCGTCGCCTTGAAAGAGACGAGCGAAGTCTTGCTCCGAAACACCGCAGCGTGCCCAGACCTGCTCGCGCTGCACTACCGTGGTCAAGAGGCCGTCGGCGCCGGGGCTAACGAGCGAGCCTTCGGAACGGGCGAGGCGGCCCGTGTAACCCGCAATGGGCGCACGGACTTCACAATAGGAAAGATCCAGCTCCGCGCCACGCACTTTGGCAGCGGCGACATCGCGTGCGAAGCGCGCAGCCATCGCCACGGCCTTCGCATCCGCGGCTTCCTTCGGACTCGTCGCCCGCTGACCCAGTAACTTGTCTTGGCGAACTGACTCCGCTTCAAATTGCTCGAACTTGGCTTGTTCCTGCGAGAGCTGAGCCTTCGCCAAAGACGAGGCGACCTCATAGGGAGCCGGGTCGATTTTGAACAAGAGATCGCCGGCCTTAACCGCGGCGCCTTCCTGATAGGATTGGGCCAGCAGGATGCCCGTCACCCGGGCACGGACCTCGACTTCGCGGGTACCCTCGACTTGGGCGGTTACCTCAACCGTCTGGGGAAAGGGACGGACTTCGATCACCTGCGTATTGACCGGTAAGGGGGGCATCGGCGGGGCCGCCACCGGCTTACAACCAGAGACGAACGATCCAAGGGCAGCCAAGAGAAGGACCTCGACACGCAAAGTTTTACATACAGACATGTATGTAAAGGTATCTAGACCACCATGGCTCGCAAGACGAAAGCAGAAGCGGAACAAACTCGTCACCGCATCATCACCTGTAGCCGACAGGTATTCAGCCGGGCCGGCGTGACCAACACCTCCTTGGAAGAGATCGCCCATGAGGCGGGTGTGACGCGCGGTGCGGTCTACTGGCACTTCAAGAACAAGGCCGATCTCTTCCTCGCGGTGCGCGCCGAAACGGGACGTTTACTTAAACTCGAACGCACGGGACCAGGCGATGCGTTACAACGCCTCGAACGCGGCCTGCTCGTGGCCTTACGTCGACTCGAAGACGACGCCGAGGCGCGCGCGGCGTATGAAGTGATGCTTTGGAAGTGCGAGTATGTCGGCGAATTCTCCGCGGTGCGTGACGACTTAATGGGTGCGGGTGCCGCCTTCCTGGCCGACACCTTGCACCTTTACCAAGAAGCGAAGGCGTCCAAATTACTCCCCCTCTGGCTAGACCCCGAGGTCGCCGCTCTCGAGACGCTCTGCTTTTACGCAGGGCTGCTGAAAATCTGGCTGGCAGACCCGACGGGTAAACTTTGTCGACGTCAGGCCGCCGCGGCAATCACGCAACATGTGCGTAGCCGCCGAGTGGGCAGTCTTAGAAGCGCCAGCGCGAAGCGTAGCTGAATAAGGCCCCTGGTGCGAGGTCGTACGTCGATTCTACGCCACCGAGATCACGACGGGCCCGGGCGCGGAAAGCCCAACCAACCGTCAACTCGTCGCTGCGGTCGACCCCCGTGCGCCGTAGCCCGAAGACGGCGGCGACGCGTTCACTTTCATAGGCCTGCGCGAGCCCGCCGAGATCTGCCAAGCGGGCCTCCTCCTGTTGGAACGCCAAAGTCAGCGAAGCGCGCCAATCGTTATCGAGGCGACGTTCGAGGACGAGGGACTTCCGGCCAGTCCCGAGAGACCACTCCGGTGCGAACTGCCAGCGAAAGGTCGGGACGACCAACACCATCGGAGAACGCACGGCGCGGGACTCCGCTAAAAAAAGATAACCGAGCGTCCAGGTTTCGGAGACACGCCAGTCGGCACCATAAAGGCCCTGCACCGTCAACGCATCACCGAGGGACGCACCGGTTGCGGCATCGGCATTGAGCTGAAGCACGGCGTAGCGGGTCCGCCCAGCCTCGTTCGCAGCGTAACCGCTCAGGTTTAAAGAGAAGCCGCGTACCGCAGCGAAGTCCACGGGCGCATTCGTCCAATCATGCCGGACCTCCGCCGCGCGGAAGCCCCAATCATAACGCCAAGCACCGAGTTGGGTTAAGGCAAAGTTGCCCGTGACCTCCAGGCCAGTCGAGCGGTCCTGCGCCTCACTGGAGCCCGCCGCGGTCGCGGCCGTCAGACGAACGTTGATACCCTCAAAGCCCGGCCGTGGCCGGGGGGCTTCGGCGTGGACCCAAGCGAAGACCAACAGCGGCAGGAGGCTTTTCGTCATGGGCGTAACTTTAGCGGCTATCTCCCGAAGTCAAACGCACGGATGGTTGACCCTGCCCGCCCACCCAGGTATCCCCTTCCCTATGAGGACCCTCCCCTGCCTCCTGCTGTTAGTCGCAGGCATCCTCTACGCCGAGGATCCGCTGACGGTCCCACAGACGCCACCCATCGTCTACCCGCAACCGGTCGGGCAATGCTTCATCCTGCGTATCGATAGCCGTCGCTATGAGTTGGATAACTTATTTAAGGACCCCGTCGCACGGCTCTTGGGGAGCGCCAACTACGTGCAGACCAAAGCCCTCTACGATGCGTTAAAGCGGGTGATCGCCGAGCGAGCACCGATTGAAGGCGCCGTCACGCGTGCGCAGGCCTTGGTCAACCTCTACACCACCAAGGTCGAAAAAAGCCGCGCCAATATCGACAGCCTCAAACAGCTGCGGAATACTTACCGTTCCAGCGACAAGGTCGACCTGCAGGAACTCCTCCGGATGGACAGCGCGATTACCAACGAGACGCTCAACCTGACGCGCTACGAAGACCTCGAAGAAAAAGCGCAGTTCAAACTCGTCGAGACCCAAAAGGCCGTCGCGCCTTACAACGAGAAGGTCCAACTCGCGCAGGACAAATACATTGCCGCCTTGAAGGACTACGAACGCACCCTGGGCGATATCCGCACCATCGCCATCGCCAACGGTAAGGCACTGTAATCCGCGAGGGCTTCGGAGTTTTCCGGGCGGTCTTTGTGCCCTAAGCGAGGGACGGCAACCCGCCCAGGCTACAGCCACCCCAGCCCAAGACCCGAAATCAGGCACTTTCAGCCACCAAACTTGGCCTATTGTGACTATTTGCGGTATTTTCATGCCGACCCTTGACACCCCCGTGAGATCGGCGAATAGTTCGTCTAGTCAATTTCAACTCAGGTAACGCCTCCCTTATAAAGGACGCCACAAGTCGCGAGGGCGACTAACGGAACTAGGATTAACAACTCTCCGTACCCGACCCCAGAGCTCCGTAGCTAGAGCTCTGG
>CAIXHF010000127.1 GCA_903919185.1 uncultured Opitutia bacterium
CCTTGCCAGTCTTCACCCGTCGATTGACGTAGTTCGGCGTGGTAGGTGATCTCGAGGGTATTGACCTTGGTGTCAGCGCGGAGGTCGTAGACGGGCTTCCAGCTGGGGCCGTGGACCACATAACTGAGGCGGACGACGGCGGGTCCGGCGGTCTTCACGTCCAAGTTGACGCGGGCGAGGTTGCGGGAGCGGCTCTGGTTGCCGTTGAGGGCAGCAATCTCGCGGTTATAGGTATCGACCTGTTGGCGTGAGGCCTTGCCGCGCTTAGCGAGTTCGGTGGATTCCTTGTCCAAAGCGACCTGTTGCTCGGCTTGGAAGTCGAGGTAGGCGGCCCACTTGAGCGGGTCCATCTCGGGGTTAGCGGATTCTTTGCCGACGGAGGTGAGGCGGCCGAGGACCTTCTCGAGGGCGCTGCGACGAAAGGCCACGCGACCTTCGGCGAGGGTGAGCTCCTTCTGGACGAGCTCCTGGGCTTGGATCTTCGCTTGCAGGGCGCGGATGGCTTCGTTGGCGACCTCCTTGACCTGCACGGTTTCGGGGCGGATGTCGATGAGCGTGAAGGCCCCGGTGCCTTCGACACGGATGGACGCGAAGTCCACGTTGGCGGGGAGGTCGTCGAAGAGCAGGGACTGGTCGCCCGCGGCGAGGTCACCCTTGAAGATGCGGACCACCTCGGCGCGGTCGGCGTAGACCGTCACCTCGCGTGGCTTGGCGTCGGGGGTTTTGACTTCGGCGGCGCCGAGGGCGGCGGCGAAGCAGAGGCAGGAGAAGATTTTCATATTTATATTTTAAATGGGTTGCGGGGAGCGGGGGCTTATTGGCCGACCATGGGGAAGCCGTCGGGGCGTTCGATGGCGAAGCGGAACGGAACGTCCTGCTTAGCGCCGGCTTTGAGCTCGAGCTTCCATTCGACGAATTTCGACTGGTCGACCTTGAAGCCGTCGGTGTCCTTCTCGTATTTAGGTTCTTCGTAGACGACCTTGATTTCCTCGTGGTTGGACGAGGGGACTTGGTCACGGATCGAGAGGGAGATGTCGGTGGACTTGCCGTTGGTTACCTTGAAGACCTTACTGACGACGGTACGGGCGGTCTTCTTGCCGAAGATACCGGAGAGTTCTTCGACCTTGCCGAGGTCCTTGAGGTCGACCTTCACGGATTGATCAGCGCCCAGGTAGGTCCAGAATTCCTGGCCGGGGGCGACGAGGTCGAGGCTGGCGTTAGCCACGAAGGCGCCATCGAGGAAGACCGCCGTCGGGCCCGCGATGAAGGGAAAATCCGACTTATTGATGGCTTTGGCCTTCAGGTAGACGTGCGGCGAGAGCTTGGGGACGCAGGTGTGGCGGAACTCGCTGGGGAAGGATTCAGACGCGATGGCAACCTTGGCCGGCTTGTTATCGGACGGCACATCATAGGCACGCGGGATGGCAAACGTCGCCGCGGTGCCACCGGTGTTCACACGGGCGTAGGTGAAGTCCATCGCGGCGGCCGCCGGCGCTGGGGCGCTGGTGGCGTCGAAGGCGAGAGCTCCGACGCCGTTCTTGGCGAGCCTGCCGCGGTCGGCACGGCCGGGCTTGGCGGCACTTTCGAGTATGACGCCGCCGGTGGCGACCACGGGTTCAGGGACGTAGCGATGGATGAACCACGGGGACATCTGCGGTTCACGGCCGCCGAGGTTGGGCTGCGCGGTGGAGAGCTTGAGGGCGACGCCTTTCCAGTCTTCACCAGTCGATTGGCGGACCTCAGCGTGGTAATTGACTTGGACCGTCTTCGCCTTCGTGTCGGCGCGGATGTCGTAGAGCGGGTTCCAGCTGGGGCCGCGGACGACGTAGGCGAGGTCGAGTTCGATGGAGCCGGCCTGCTTAGCTTCAATGCGCACGCGGGCGACGTTGCGGAACTTGAAGCGTTGCGCGTTCAGCTCATTCAGCTCGCGCTGCACGCGGTCGACATCGAGGGTCAAGCTGTTGCGGCTGACGCCATTCGCGAGAATCTCCTGGTCTAGCTTGGCGAGCGTATCGACGTGGTATTGCAGGTAAGCAGCCCACTTGGATGGGTCCATTTCGGCGTTAGCGGATTCCTTGCCCACGGAAGTGAGGCGGCCAAGGACTTTCTCGAGGGCGGACTTGCGTTGGGTGATGCGGTTGTCGGCGAGGGTCAGGTCGTTGAGCTGGGCACGGAGTGCTTCGAGCTCCTTGGTCAGTTTGAGCACACGCTCGTCGGCGACTTCCTTCGTCTGGATACGTTCACCGCGGATATCGATAAGCGTGAAGGCGCCCTTGCCGTCGACGCGGACGGACGAGAGGTCGGTCGCACCAGGGAGGTTCTCAAAGGTCAACGTATGGTCGCCGGC
>CAIXHF010000128.1 GCA_903919185.1 uncultured Opitutia bacterium
CGCGGGCTTTGATGCGCTCTTAAATGTCGACGTCCAGGGCGCCGCGACCATCCGCGCCCAGACCGCCGCTAACCCCCGCCTCGACGCCGCCTTGGTCACGGTTTTCGTCCGTGTCCTCGACCCCGTCGAACTGCGCCGCCGTCTGACTGGCCGTGGCACGGACCCGGTGGATGAAATCGACCGCCGCGTCAAGGCGGCGGAGTGGGAACTCAGCCATGCCAGCGATTACCAGCACGTCATCGAGAGTGGTAGCCGTGAGGCGGACTTCACCGCGCTCGATAGTATCTACCAAGGAGAAAAGGTGCGGCACCCATGATGGCTAAATCCGAAATCGCCGCCGTCCTCGACGAGATTGCAACGCTGCTGGAACTGATGGGCGAAAACCCGTTCAAGATTCGCGCGTATTCCGCCGGAGCCCGGACGCTGGAATCGCTCACTGACGACTTGGGCGAGTTGATCGCCACAAATAAATTGGAGGAAATCCCCGGCATGGGTGAAGCGCTGGTCGATAAGATCACCACCCTTCACCGCGATGGTGTTCTGCCTTTCCACCAGAAGTTAAAAGCGAGTATCCCGCCCGGTCTCCTGGAGGTTATTCAAATTCCTGGCCTCGGCCCGAAGAAGGTTCGCGCCCTCTGGACGCAGCTGAACATCGACGACCTTGCTAAGCTCGAGGCGGCTTGCACCAGCGGCGCGGTCGCGGAGCTTAAGGGTTTTGGCGAAAAGACGCAGGTGAAGATCCTGGAGGGCATCAAGAACCGCGTCGCCTACGGTAAGCGCCACCGTTGGTATGAAGCCGCCGAGGTCGCTGAACCTATTCTGGCCGGTTTGCGGGCACTCCCGCAAACGCAACGCGCTGAATCGGCCGGTTCGCTGCGGCGGTCGCGCGAGACCGTCGGCGACTTAGACTTCCTCGTGGCCTCGTCCGACCCGGCCACGATCATGGCGTGGTTCGTGGCTTATCCCGGCGTGAAGGAGGTCACCGCCCAGGGCGAGACCAAGTCCAGCGTCCGCTTCGAGAGCGGCCTCCAGGCCGACTTACGCGTTGTGCCGCTCGAGCAGTTCTATTTCGCGCTCCACCACTTCACGGGATCTAAGGAACACAACGTGGCGATGCGCCACCGGGCCTTATCTCGTGGGCTAAGCATGAGCGAATGGGGCTTCAAGGCCCTCGAAGGCGGTCCGGCGGTCGCGCCTGGTGCCAAGGATGAGGCCGAGGTCTTCGCTGCGCTCGGCTTGCCGTGGATCCCGCCTGAACTCCGCGAAGGCAACGGCGAGATCGAAGCGGGCGAGAAGGGGCAGTTGCCTTCGCTTGTCGAGTTCACCGACCTCCGTGGCGTCTTCCATAATCACACCACTGAATCCGACGGCGACCATACGTTGGAGCAGATGGCGGCGGCGGCCGAAAAACTCGGCTGGGATTACCTCGGCATCTCTGATCACTCGAAGTCCAGCTTCCAAGCCCGCGGGCTCGACGAAGAACGGCTCGCTCGCCAGCTCGAAGCGGTGGCCAAGCTCAATGCCTCCGGCCGCTTCAAGGTTCGCGTCCTCACCGGCAGTGAAGTCGATATCCTCGGCGAAGGGGAACTCGATTTCGCGAACGATGTCCTCGCCCAACTCGACTTCGTCGTGGCCTCGGTCCATAACCGGTTTGGCCTCGACCGCGACGCGCAGACGGCCCGGATCATCAAGGCCATCGAGAATGAGCACGTGGATATGGTCGGTCACCTCACCGGTCGCTTACTCAACAAGCGGGAGCCGTACGAACTCGACGTCGCCAAGGTCATCGACGCCGCGGCCGCCAACGATACCATCATCGAGCTGAACTCGAACCCTTGGCGCCTCGATATGGATTGGCGCTGGTGGCGTCGGGCCGCGGAGAAGGGCGTGCTGACGTCCATCAACCCTGACGCCCATGATATCGAGCAACTGGCTTTCGCCGCCCATGGCGTGCGCATTGCCCGTAAGGGCTGGCTAACCAAGGAGCAGGTGCTGAATACGCGTTCCTTGGCTGAGGTCTTGAAGTGGCTGGGGCGCTAACGTCGGGTTACGGCTCGCCCTGCCGGGGTCTGCTCTCCTATTAGAGAGGCATGCTGCACGACAAACGCCGCCTCCTCCTCATCGCTGGGCCCTGTTCCCTGGAATCCGAGTCCAACTGCCGGACCGTGGCCACTGAGTTGAAGGCCCTCGCCGCGAAGTACCCAGAGTTGAACATTATTTTCAAAGGCTCATACGATAAGGCCAACCGTACCTCCCTCTCGGGCGATCGTGGCCCCGGCATGCAGGCGGGACTCGAGCTCCTCGCGATGGTGAAAAAAGATTTCGGCTTCAACGTCCTCACGGATATCCATGGACCCGAGCAATGCGAGGCCGTCGGCAAGGTTGTCGACGTCCTGCAGGTGCCGGCCTTCATGTGCCGCCAGACTGACCTTCTCGTGGCCGCCGCGAAGACGGGCAAAGTCGTCAACGTGAAGAAGGGCCAGTTTCTCTCCCCCTTTGAAATGCGCTTCGTCGTGGATAAACTCGAGGGCGCGCAGGCCGCTGAGATTTGGCAGACCGATCGCGGCACGACTTTTGGTTACCAGAACCTCGTCGTCGATATGCGCTCATTCCCCATCATGGCCGGCTTCGGCCACCCCACGATCATGGACGCTACGCATGCCGTGCAGCTGCCTGGTGCCGCGGGAGGTTCTTCGGGTGGCCAGCGTGAATACGTGCCGGTCCTCGCTAAGGCGGCTCTCGCGGCCGGGGCAGATGGTCTCTTCATGGAAACGCACCCGAATCCAGCGAAGGCGATCTCCGATGGGCCTTCCCAGGTGCCGTTAGCTGAGTTCCCCGCGCTGGTAGAATCCTGCCTTCGCGTCTGGAAAGCCGTCCGCGCTTAAGCGTTGATGAGCCGCTGGGCGGCGGCGCGGTCCAATTTACCACGGGCATCCGTGGGGAGCGCGGCGACGAAGACATACTGCTTCGGACGGGCCGCTGGCTCGAGGCGCTCGGCGAGGCGGCGCAGCGCCGGTTCGAGTTCCGCCATCCCAACCACTAAGGCGACAACCCGCTCGCCCCATTGCGGGTCAGGTAACCCGAGCACATGCGTCGTGGCGGCGGCAGCTAAGACGCTTTCCACGCGGCTGGGGTCGATCTTTTCTCCGCCCGAGACGATGACCCGATCCGCGCGACCAAGGATGCGAACGGTGCCGTCGGCGCCCAGTTCCGCGCGGTCTTGCGTGAGGTAGCTGTTTTGCGAGAGGACCTCGTTGGGCCACATGGCCTGAGCGAGCGCCGGTGTCGTGACCGTTAGGATATCCCCCGCGAGCGCAAAATAGACGCTCGGCAACGGCACCCCCCGGGGAGGCTGATTTTTCCAAATAGTTTCCGGCGGGCACACGGCGCAGGCCGCCGCCGTTTCGGTCATGCCGTAGGTCAGGAAGACTGGTAGGCGCCGGTCGCGGATTTCGCGGAGGCAAGCTGGTGGAACAGAGGAACCGCCAAGCAGGATAACGTGGAAGCGCTTGAGCCAAGCCTCACCATCGGGATGCGCGAGCACGCGCAGGAGCTGTGCAGGAACCAATGAGGCGATACGCGTGCCGTCGGTCGGTAGTTTGACCGCCGGCAGCGGCGCGTCAGCGGGGAAGCGTCCGTCGAGCACAACATGGCGCCCGCCTGTGACGGCGGCGCGCACGAAGGGCATCAGTCCGCTCACATGCCAAGGGGGTGTTAACGTTGTGCCATGCAGCGTCGGCGAAAGCCCACGCGCAACGAGGAAGTCGCCCAAGGCGCGGACCGCAGCGGCGAGAGACCGAGCGTCATGCACAGCGAACTTCACGGTACCGCCCGTGCCACCCGTTGGTATCATCGTGTGGCCTCGGCCGCTGGCTGGCCAGTCTGCTGGGGCCGGGCCCGTCGGCGTGAGTTCCGCGCCGACGACATCCGTACCGGCAGGAATGAGGCGAGCAGCGGCGGCCATTTCTTCTGGGCCCCACTGAGGGTTGCCTAAAAATACGGGCCGTTCGGCCCCCCAAGCCGCGGCGACGGCGGACAGGTAGTCCGTGTGGTCGCGATGAAAGACGGCGACGGCGTTCATGTGAGGTCGCGCCAGAATTGGCTCCAGCTAATATCGAGAGCCCCGCGAGCCTCTGGCCCGCCGACATGTCGGTCGCGGCCATCCATTTCAAAGTGGCCCAACGTGTCGAAGCCCACGGCGTTCGTTACGAGGTCTTGCGCGGCCAACCATAAGGCGCCTTGTCGGCCAATGGCGGTTTCGAAGCAGGATGAATAAGTCACGGCGCGGGTGGCGTCCGCCTTCCGCCAAGCGAGGAAGTGATCCCAGTCACCAACCAAGAGCGGTTTGACGATGATTGGGCCGTCCCACTCCAGTCCGGCTGGGGTGAGAAAGGATTCGTCGAGCGCGACCTTCGCCGTGCCCAGCGAGGCGTAACCGGCATGTCCAACTGGTAGCGGCTGTTCGAGGAATTGGATGCGCGGTTCACTGCGGACGAAATCCAGCCAAGCCCGCGCCGTGGCGAGGTCTAGCGAGGCGTTAGCATCTAGGCGCAACGTGCCGGCGAAGCTCGCGAGTAAGCTGCGGATATCGTTGATCGTGGTTTCAGGCAGGATTTTAACCTTCAACGTGCGGAAACCTTCGGCGTTTTTCTTGGCGAAGTCCCGGGGGTCGTCCGTCAGCAAGCCGGCGCAGGGTAGGCCACCGCCGAAGGCGGCGATGGCATCCCAGTGGCGACAAGAACTCAGCGCGGCCGCGAGGCACGGCAGTTGCGGCGCGGCTTCGACGACGGCCGTGAGATGGGACAAGCTCCCTTGCGCGGAGTGGAGGACTTCGATTGCCGTCTCGGTCGTTTCAGTCGGGAACCCCGGCCAAGGGGCAACCTCCCCGTAGCCTATACCCAGTTCGGTTTGGCTCTGAATCAGGATACGTTCGACGGCTTCGACCGGGCCCATGCCCGTCCGCAAGGGACGCCGAAAGCGCCGCCTTACCCGTTTGAACCCGAATTTGCCGTCATTCATAGGCCAATAGTTCCTTAAATAACCCTCCGCCGCAAAAACAAATTGCCAGCGCGCGGGGGTCTCCCTAACACCCTTTGGGGAAACCGACCTGCTATGGCCTCCTCTAAAAACAAGGGCCGCGTTTCCCTCGACGAACGCTTTTACCTCTCCGCGGACAAGTTCTTCTTGGCCAACGCGGGGCTGGGCCTGACCTACGACGACGTCTCCCTGGCAACCCGCTACTCCGACGTCTTGCCGCGGATGACGCGCCTGGATTCGTCGCTGTCCGACGCCCTCGCGCTTTCTTTGCCTATCCTGTCCTCGGACATGGACACGGTCACCGAACACCGCATGGCCATTGCGATGGCCCTGAACGGCGGGCTCGGGCTCCTGCACTATAACATGAAGCAGGAAGAACAGGTCTCCGAAGTTCGTCGCGTGAAGAACCATATTCACGGGATGATTGGCGACCCGGCCGTAGTTTCCCCCGAGCACACCATCGCTGAGGTCCTGCTACGCATTGAGGCCGACGGCCTAGCCTTTAGCACTTTTCCGGTCGTCGGTCGCGATAACACCCTCCTCGGTCTCTTGCCCGGTAGTGCGGTCAAGGAACGCCACGGCCAACGTAAGGTCGCCGAGGTCATGATTCCGCGCGACAAAGTCTTCTCGGTTTTTGAGAAGGATCTGGGAAAAGACCCGATTGCCAAAGCCGATCGGCTATTCTCCGAACACGTCGGCCAGAACAAGCTCCTCGTTGTCGACGTGAAGAACCGCCTGCGGGGCTTGTTCACGCTGAGCGACATCGAACGTATCTCCGAAGAATCCCGCGCGCACGTCCGCCCGACTCGTGACGCCGATTTCCGCCTCCGCGTGGGCGTGGCGGTTTCGGTCCCACGGACCCCCGAGGGCGAAATTGACCGCGACCGTTTCTTGGCTCATGCCGCCGCTTTGGTTGCCGAAGGCGCTGACGCCCTCGCCGTTTCCACCGCCCATGGCCATACCAAGGGCGTGGGTGACGCTATCCGCCTGCTGCGGAAGCAGCAGAAGGACATCACTCTCATTGCTGGTAATGTCACGAGCGGCGACGGCGTCGCTTTCCTCGCCGAGGCCGGCGTCGATGCCGTCAAAATCGGCCAAGGACCGGGGTCCATTTGCACGACCCGCATTGTTGCGGGGGTTGGCATCCCGCAACTCACCGCCTTATACGTCGCCGCGCAGGCGGCCAAGCGCAAGGGCGTCCGCATCATTGCGGACGGCGGCATCACCAAGAGCGGCGATATCGTTAAGGCACTGACGCTGGCCGATGTGGTCATCCTCGGCGGCCTGCTCGCCGGTTGCCGCGAAGCCCCCGGCAAGTTGATGGAGATCAACGGCAAGACTTATAAGGAATACCGCGGCATGGGTTCGCACGAAGCCATGCGCAAGGGTTCCGCTTCCCGTTACGGCCATTCCGCCGCCGGTAAGTTCAATAAGGTCGCCGCCGAAGGGATCGAGGCCCTTAAGGAAGTTTCCGGTTCGGTCGACCAGGTGCTCGGCACCCTCGCTGGAGGGGTGCAAAGTGGACTCGGTTATCTCGGCGCCCGTAATTTAACGGAACATCGGGCCAACGCCCGTTACATTAGGGTGACCCCGGCCGGTCAACGTGAGGCAGCCCCGCACGACGTGATTGAAATTAAGGCCGGTTCCTAATACACTTATACTCTCATGCTCGTTTTCTTTCGTCACTTAATGGTCTTCCTGCTCGGCGCACTCGTCGGGGCCGTGGCCATTCTGTTCTTCCTCCCGACCTTTTCCGCGACCTTCTCGAATGCGTCCAATGGGGCCGTGGCTAACGTTAAAGAGCCAGCCAAACCGGCGGAACCCGTGGCCAAGGTTGAAGAACCAGCCAAGCCGGCCGAACCGGTCGCGAAGACGGAGGAGCCCGCCAAACCCACGGAACCCGTGGCCAAGGTTGAAGAGCCCGCCAAGCCGGCCGAACCCGTGGCCAAGGTCGAAGAGCCCGCTAAGCCCGCCGAGCCGGTCGCGAAGACCGAGCCAAAGCCGAAAGCCGACTCTGGCCAAAAGCTAGATTATACCGCGCTCAATGCTCGGCCCGTTTTCTGGCCACCCTCGGTCCTCGTGACGACCGCGACCAGTGCGGCTCTGATGGAAAAGGGTAAGAAGGTCGCTGACATTCCTTTGGCTGAAGCGGACGTTCTGCAAATCTCTAAAGTGCTCGGCGACGGCACGCTCGAAGTGCGCGCTCAAGGCCTCAAGTTTGAGATCGACCAGAAGCTCACCGACTTCGAAGCCGGCGTCCGCCGCAAGATCGCCGAACTCGCCGATAAGGGCAGCACGATTCCCGCGCCCTATAAGACCGACCGCCCTTACGTTCCGCCCATCGCTCCGCTGCCCACCGCCCCCGCTCCCGTCGAGAAGCCTGTTCCGGCCGTGACCGAGAAGCCGACGCCCGCGCCAACGACTAAGCCGCCGACGCGCTCCAAGGACACCTTGGATGATAAGATGAACTCCCTCTTTGGCCGCAAGTTGACCCCTGAGGAATCTGCTGAAGCCGCTAAGAAGAAGCCTGCCAAGTGAGTTCAGCTAAAATCTTTTCATGGAACGTGAACGGGGTCCGTTCAGCCCTCGGTAAGGGCTTGGCGGAATTCATCGCGAAAACGGCACCCGACGTTCTTTGCCTGCAGGAGACGAAGTGTGAGACGGTCACGGCGAGCACGCTGGGCTTAGCTTTCCCCCATCAGTTTTGGCATGAAGCCGAAAAGAAGGGCTACTCCGGAACGGCGATTTTATCCAAGACCGCCCCGTTGTCCGTCACAACCGACTTCCCAGGCGATCATCCGCGCGAAGGCCGCGTGGTCACTGCGGAGTTCGCCGGCTGCTATGTCCTCAGCGCTTACGTCCCTAATTCGCAGCGCGAACTGGAACGCCTCGACTATCGCCTGCAGTGGGATGCGGATTTCCGTAAGTACCTGGCGAAGCTAGCCAAGAAGAAGCCCGTCGTCGTCTGTGGTGACCTCAACGTCGCCCACGCCGAAATCGACTTGGCGAATCCATCCACCAATCGCCGCAACGCCGGCTTCACGGACGAGGAGCGCGAGTCCTTCGGGACCTTGCTCAATGATCATGGCTTCACCGATACCTTCCGCGCGCAGTTTCCGAAACTCGCGCAACGCTACAGCTGGTGGAGCTATCGGCCAGGTATCCGCGCCCGCAATATCGGTTGGCGCTTAGATTACTGCCTAACTTCGGATGGCCTAAAATTCACGCAGCCCGAGATTCATGATCAGGTGACGGGGTCGGATCACTGTCCGGTCTCGGTGCAGGTGGACGCGACGCTCTGAGTGCCGCTGGGACGGCCTTGGGTCGGCGCCCCGTGGTGATTGTCAGTGGTCCTCTGTGCCCATCAAGTGGCGAACCCATGGTACCAAGGCGAGTAGCACGACAGCCACGATGCCAACGACAATGGCTTGGTTGCTGAAGAAGTGCGAGAGGGCGACGGGATCCTTGGACGAAAAGTCTTCTGAGAGCGTCCCCGAGAGTTTATTGCCGAGCGACGTCGCGAGGAACCACACACCCATGATGAGCCCAGTGAGCCGCGCGGGCGCGAGCTTGCTCATTGTGCTTAAACCAACGGGACTCAGGCACATTTCGCCGAGCGTCTGCAGGAAGTAGACCCCAATCAACCACCAAGGGCTTACCTTGCCAGCGACGGTGGCTTGCGCGGCAGGCACCATCAGCGCGAACGAGAGCCCCAGGAAGATGAGACCAAACACAAACTTCAGCGCAACCGAAGGCTGGCGAGTGCTCAGCGTCACCCAGAGCCATGCGAAGACCGGTGCCAGGGCGATGACGAAGAAAGAGTTGACCGACTGGAACCAAGCCGAGGGGTAAGGTCGGCCGAAGGCCTCGTTGCGCGTGAGTTCATCCGCGAAGAGGGTGAGCGACGTGCCAGCCTGCTCGAAGACCGCCCAGAATAAGACCGCCGCGATGAAGAATACCCCGATAGCGGCGATGCGCTTGCTGTCTTCGTCCTTACGGAGCACGCCGAAATACAGCACGACGAGAATGGGTAGAGAGTAGATGGTGTAAGCGAGCCAAACGTATGGAATAGGTTGCCAGATAAATGAGAAAGAACGGTTGATGAACGGAACTAGAAAGGAGTCCTTTCGGTCCGACTGCATCATCAGGTAAAGCAGGACGAAAGTCCCGGTGGCGACGAGCACGAGGGGTAGCCATGGGCGTGGCTCCTGGGCGTCCGGGGCCTCGCCGATATGGCGGATCCAGTTGAGGCGCCGAACGTAAACCAACATCCCGAGCGTCATACCGACGCCGGCGGCACCGAAGCCCCAATGCCAGGAGTGCAATGGGTCGAGCCCCCAGCCGACTAAGATTTGTTTGAAGCCTTCATCTTGGGCGAGGTAGCCGGTCACCAAGGGCGCCGCAAAGGCACCAATATTGATGCCCATGTAGAAGAGCGAGAAGCCGGCATCGCGTCGCGCGTCGCCCCGGGCGTACAGTCCGCCGACGAGCGTGCTGATGCTCGGCTTGAGGAGGCCAGTGCCGACAGCGACAAGGATGAGGCCGGCGTAGAAGGTAGGTAGGGAATTTAGCGTGAGGGTGAAGTGTCCGAGGGTGATGATGAAGCCGCCGATAAGAACCGCGCGGCGTGCCCCGATGAAGTTATCGGCGATGAACCCGCCGAGGATGCAGAGCATGTAGCTCGACATGACATAATTGCCGTAGACCGAAGCGGCCTTCACCTGGTCGAAGCCCAGGCCGCCCGCCGCCATCGGGGCGACCATGAAGAGCGTCAAGAGCGCCCGCATCCCGTAGTACGAGAAGCGCTCCCAGAGTTCCGCGAAGAAGAGGTTGCTCAAGCCCTTAGGGTGGCCGGCAATTCCTCCTGTATGGAGTTCCTCGGGGCCCTGTGGGGTCGGATCTAGGATGGGTAAAGGGGTGTCCATGGGGCGGCAGTTACAAGAGAGAGTCAAAGCCCGCCTAAGCAGGCAACGCATTTGCCCAAAACCCCTAGGCAGGCGTTGACAACGCCCCTATCGCCCATAACTTCTTGAGAACCATTCTCAATAAGCGTGACCCCGCTATCCCAATTACTGCCCGGCCAATACGGCAAATTGACGTCCCTCAATCCTGAGCGGTCGGTGGATCAGCGTCTCATGGCCCTTGGGCTCCTCCCAGGCATGGTGCTGAAGTTGGTCCACACAGCCCCGCTGGGCGACCCCTTGGCTATCGAGTTCGCCGGGCAGGTCGTGAGCCTACGACTGACGGAAGCCCAGAATATCCTCATCGATGTGGCCGCGGATTGTCCCATCCAGCGCCCCCGCCCCCAAACATGAGTGCCGCCGAACCAGGCCTGACGGTCGCCTTGGTCGGTAACCCGAATACCGGGAAGTCGACCTTGTTCAACGCTTTGACCGGTCTGCGTCAACGCGTCGGCAACTACCCCGGCGTCACCGTCGCCCGTAAGTCCGGTCAGTGCGATTGCGGTAATGGCACCAAGGTGGAGCTCATCGATCTCCCTGGGCTCTATTCTCTTTCCGCAGCGTCACCCGATGAGCAGGTCGTCATCGACGCTCTCTCTGGTCACCTCGCCGATGACCGTCGACCCGATGCCGTGGTCGTTGTCATTGATGCGACCAACCTGCTGCGCAATCTCTTCCTCGCCTCGCAACTCTCGGAGTTAGACCTCCCCGTCGTGCTGGTGCTTAACCAAGCCGACGTCGCGGTCGAGCAAGGCCTGAAGATCGACACGGAACTACTGTCGCGTCGCTTGGGTGGTGTTCCGGTTGTTATGAGCTCCGCCTGGAAGGGCGAAGGGATCTCTGCGGTCCGTCGCGCCATCGGCGAAGCCCTCCGCGCTCGTGTGCGAATGCCAGCGGTGGAATGGCCACCTTTGGTTGAAGAGGCTTTGGCCGATGTGGCGGCCGGGGTGGCCGCAGATATCGGTCGTGCCCCTGGTCGCGCAGATGTGGAGCGGCTGCTCTTTGATTCCACGACTTCCGTTGGCCAGCGGCTAGGTTGGGTGGCGGCCCGGCGCGACGTCGTCATTCGCGCTGCGCGCGATAAGGTGCGCCGCGCCGGGTACAATCCTTTGGCCGCCGAACCACTCATCCATTACGAGCGTCTCCGCAAACTACTCGAAGGCGTCGTGCAAGGCGGCGGTAATCGCACCGGCGGCAGCGCCGCCGTTGACCAAGTCCTCCTCCACCGCGTCCTCGGGCCAGTAGTTTTCGCGGGCATCATGCTCGGCATGTTCGCCGCAGTTTTCTGGCTGGCGAAATTCCCGATGCAATGGATCTCCGGTGGCGTCGACGCGCTCAAATTGGTCGTCGCACCGCTCTTGGATGGCATGCCCATGCTCCAAAGCCTCGTCACGGACGGCATGATCGGCGGGGTGGGGGCCTTCCTGGCCTTCTTGCCGCAGATTCTCATCCTCTTCTTGTTCGTCGGTATTTTAGAGGACAGCGGCTACATGGCGCGGGCGGCGTTCATCATGGACCGCCTGTTCAGCTGGTGTGGGCTCAACGGTAAGAGTTTCGTGCCTCTACTTTCAGGCTTCGCTTGCGCGATTCCCGGCATCCTCTCCACCCGTACCATCGAAGATCCGAAGGCCCGCTTGGCCACTGCGTTCGCGGTGCCGTTCATGAGTTGTTCGGCCCGCTTCCCGGTCTACGCGCTGATGTGTGCGGTTTTCATTGGGCCGAATTATGGTGCCGGCTGGGAGTCGGTGGTCATGGTCGGCATGCATTGCGTCGGGCTACTCTTCGCTGTCCCCACTGCGTTCGTGCTGACCCGCTTCGTGCTCAAGGTGAAGCCGCAGCCGTTCGTCCTCGAGTTGCCCCGCTACCAAATGCCCAAGCCGCGCGACGTGCTTTTACGCATGTGGCAGAATGCGGCCGAGTTCGTCTCCCGGGCCGGCACGGTCATCTTCGCCATCACCATCATTGTCTGGGCGCTCTCTTATTTCCCGCGCGATGCGGCGGTTGCCGAACGCGTCAAGGCGGAGAACCCGTCCGTCGCCGAAGCAGTCGTCACGGCCAAGATTCAGGCCGCCTATGTGGAGCAGTCTTACATGGGACGCTTTGGTAAGGCGATTCAGCCGGCCTTTGATCCGCTCGGCTTCGACTGGAAGATTACCGTGGGCGTGCTGGCGAGTTTCCCGGCTCGCGAGGTCATCGTCTCGACCCTGGGCGTGACCTATTCCGTGGGCAAAGGGGCCGAGGCCGACAGTAAGCACTTACAGCAGGAGATGAAAGACGCGAGGTGGACGGAGGGCCCACGGCTGGGCACGCATATTTTCTCGCTCGCCGCCGTCCTCGCTTTGATGGTCTTCTTCGCGCTTTGTTCGCAGTGCGGACCGACCGTCGCGACACTCGCCCAGGAAACGGGCGGCTGGAAGTGGGCGGCGATTTCCTTCGTCTACATGACGGGCCTCGCGTGGCTGATGGCCGCGGCGGTCTACCAAACCGTTAGCCGAATCGCCCCGCCGGCATGAACCTCGAAACCGTCATTGTAGGAATTGTCGTGGGCTTCGCTGGTGGCTGGCTCGTGCGCCGCTGGCTCGCCGCCGCTCGTCGCCGCAAAGAAGGCGGCTGTGCCGGCGATTGCGGCTGCGCGGCGAAGATTCAGCCGAAGAAGTGAGGGAGACGTCAGGGAGAGTACGGATTACGGAGTACAGAGAGGCAGGTGAACGAGGATTCAGCGACCCTTGTCCCCTGTTCCGTACTCTGTAATCTGAACTCCGTAATCCGTACGCTGCACCTTCGCACGGCAACCAGCCTTTCTCAAACCGGCTGCTGCTGACTGAGGCAGTGCAGGGCGCCACCTTCGATCAGGAATAAGCGGCAGTCGAGGCCCACGATTTTTCGCCCCGGGAAGCAGTCGGCGATAATCCCGAGCGCTAGCTTATCAGAGTCTTGTCCATACAGCGGCACTAACACGCCATCGTTGACGATCAGGAAGTTCGCGTGGCTCGGTGGGAGGTCGCGACCAGCCAAGCGAATCGGCTCGGGCATCGGCAGTTCAATGACGTCGAGGCGCTGTTGGCGTGGTCGCAGTTCGCGCAGGCGCTTCAGGTTTTCCTGCAGCGGCGCATAGTTCGGCGATGCCTTGTTGGCTTCGGCAACCGCCAGGATCGTGCGCGGGGCGATGAAGCGCGCGAGGTTATCGATGTGGCCGTCGGTGTCGTCGTTGGCAAGGCCCTCGCCAATCCAGAGGAGTTCGTCGATGGCGAGTCCGTCGTGGATGGCAGCATGGAACGCAGCATCATCTCGGCCTTCGGCGCGGTTTGGGTTATTCTGGACGGCTTCAGTCGTGAGGAGCAGGCCATCGCCAGAGACTTCAATGCCGCCGCCTTCGAGTTCAAAGGGATAGCTGAATTTCTTTAGACCGAGGCGCGTGGCAATCTTGCCCGGCACTTGGTTGTCGAGTGAGGCCTCGAACTTCCCGCCCCAGCCGTGGAATTCCCAGTCCGTTAGGGCGAGTTCCTTGGTGGCATCGTTCTTGACGAAGAGCGGGCCGTGGTCGCGGCACCACACGTCGTCCGTAGCGATGTCCGTTAATTCAATAACCGAGAGGTCGGCCTTCGCTTCCTTGAGCGCGTGTTCAGCTTCAGCGCGCAGCTTGCCTGCGGCGTTGATCTTCACCGGCTGGAATTCGGCGATAGCCGCGGCGAACTCCGCGAACTTCGCGGGGATGAGGTCGTAGTGGCCGGGCCATAACGCGGTGTTCGACGGCCACGACAGCCACGTGGCGGACTGGGGTTCCCATTCCGCAGGCATGCGGAAACCAAGGGAGCGAGGCGTGGACATGCGAAAGGTCAGTCGCGCAGGCGGCGCGTCAGGTCGCCGTAGGCGTCGATGCGACGGTCGCGGAAGAATGGCCAGATCCGGCGGAAATCCCGCTGCTTGGCGAGGTCACAATCGGCCAGCAGGACTTCCTCTTGGTCGCTCGAGGCGCGGGCGACAATTTCGCCGTAGGGGTCGGACACGAAACTCTGCCCCCAGAACTGGGTGCGGCCTTCGGTGCCGACGCGGTTGGTGGCGGCGATGTAACAGCCGTTGGCGACGCCATGGCCTCGCTGGACGGTTTCCCAGGCATTATGCTGGGCGCGACCCAACGCCGCCTTTTCTTCCGGTAGCCAACCGATGGCGGTTGGGTAGAAGAGGATATCGGCGCCCGCGAGCGCCGTGAGGCGCGCGGCCTCGGGATACCATTGGTCCCAGCAGATGAGCACGCCGAGGTTACCGTGCGCGGTTTTCCAGCTGCGGAAGCCGAGGTCGCCGGGCGTGAAGTAGAATTTTTCTTCGAAGCCCGGATCCTGCGGAATGTGCATCTTCCGATACTTGCCGAGCACCGTGCCGTCGGCGTCGATGATGGCCGCCGTATTATGGTAGACCTCGCTGCCGCGCGCTTCGAACAGCGGGGCGACGATGACCACCCCGAGGCGCTGCGCGACCTTTGCGAGCTCGGTCACCGACGGGCCGGTCTCAATGGGTTCGGCGAGGTCGAAGTTCCGCGGGTCCTGGGTAATACAGAAATACTTCGTCGTGAACATCTCCTGCAGGCCGATGACCTTCGCGCCCTTGGCCGCGGCTTCTTCGATGCGTGGAATCGTCTTACGGACGTTCGCCGCCGGCGTGTCTTCGGCGGTGAGTTGAATCAGACCGACGCGGACGGAGTCAGCCATGGCACTTTAGTAGACGAGCTTGTTAATCGGATACTCCACAATGCCTTCGGCCCCCGCGGCCTTGAGGGTTGGAATGAATTCACGCGCCTGGCGGGTATCGATGATCGTTTCGACCGCAATCCATTCAGGGTTACTGAGCGGCGAGATCGTCGGGTTACGCAAAGCGGGCAGGGCGGCGGCGACTTGGGCGAGCTGGACCTTCGGGAGGTTGAACTTGAGGCCGACCATGTGCTGCGCGGCGAGGGCGCCCTGTAGCATGAGCACGATCTGCTCGATCTTCGCGCGCTTAGCGGGGTTGGCCCAGGCCGCTTTATTGGCGATGAGGACCGTCGTCGTTTCCATGAGTTGGGCGACGATGCGTAACTGGTTTGCCTTGATCGAGGAGCCGGTCTCGGTGATGTCGACAATCGCATCCGCCAGCTCCGGGACCTTCACTTCGGTGGCGCCCCAGGAGAATTCGACCTCGCAGTCGATGCCTTGCGCCTTGAACCAGCGGCGGGTCGTCTCGACGAGTTCGGTGGCGATGCGCTTCCCCGTGAGGTCCTTCGCTGTCTGGACGGGCGAGGCTTCCGGTACACAAAGAACCCATCGCGACTTTTGGGCGGAAGCGCGGCTATAGATGAGCTCGCAAACTTGGACGACGTCCGCGGCGTTTTCCTGGACCCAGTCCTGGCCCGTCAGTCCGCAGTCAAAGAAGCCGTGCTCAACATAACGGGCGACCTCCTGGGCGCGGATGAAGCGGCCGTCGAGGGTGGGGTCGTCAAAAGAGGGGCGGTAAGACCGGCTGCTCTTGGTCACCGGGAAGCCGGCACGGGCGAAAAGCTGGAGGGTGGCCTCTTCAAGGCTCCCTTTGGGCATCCCAATCATCAATTTAAGGGCTTCCTGACTCATTAGGCCCTTGAGGAAGCCCACGGACTGCCCCTCCGCAAGCATTAAGGGGTTGACTCGTTTGGTCCCCGAAATGACCCTTCGCGAACTCCCCCTACTGTCATGCAGCGCTCTCTGCTTATCCTCTCCGCTTCCGTCCTGCTCGTTGCCTGTGAAGGCTCCAAGAGCCCTTGGTCCACTTCCACGCAAGCCACTTCCGGCGTGAGCGATGTCAACGGTAAGCCTGTCGAGGCCGCCGCTCCTGGCGTTAAGTTCTCCTGGGATAAGGATGCGCCTGTCGAAGCCCCCAAGGCTGCGGTCGCCGCCCCCCTCGAAGCCCCTAAGGATGCCAATAAGGCCCGCGTGCTCGAAGTCCGCGAAGGCTCTGGCCTCATTTCCCTCCTCCGCTCCGACAAGCCCGACGTCAAGGCCCGCCTCCAGCTGGTTAAAGACGGCAAGGCTCTCCTCGTGGAAGTCGTGAAGGTCAGCGACAAGAACGAGATCATCGCCAACATCATCCCTAATCAGGAAAAGGCGCCTAAACTCGCTGCTGGTGATGAAGTGGCTTGTGGCGTCCTTGCAGCCGCTGCCCAGTAATTAGCCGGGGCGAGACAGCCCCGTGACAGAAGGACCCGCCCGCCCACGCTGGCGGGTCTTTTGTTTTTACGCCACCCCTCCAAAACAGGTTAAAACGGGGTTTTTCGGCTCTGCCGTTGACCCTTCAAGATGGCACACCTATTGCTGATTTTCCGTATTCTACCCATGCCTAGTGCCCGTTCCACCGCCCGCCCTGGGAATGTTTCCCGCCGGGTCCTCAGTCTCTTGGGCGGGGTCATCCTTTTCATTATCTTGGCAGCCGCCTTGTCGGTCTGGTCGGTGGGCCGCTTTGCCCCCAGGCTCCTTGATTCAACGTTGTCATCCAAGTCGGGCGCTCACCTGGCCGTCGAAAATAACGACACCAATTTATTCGTCGGCCGGGTTAACTTTACCGACTTTACGGTCACTAATCCTAGCCGATGGACCGACGCTCGCTTCCTTAAGGGTAAGCGGCTGCAGCTCGACCTCGATCCTGCCACGTTCATCGGCGACGGCCGCCGCATCGTGCACTTACTCGAGCTCGATATCGATGAGCTCACGCTGGTCGGCAAAGAGGACTACCTAAAAGACAACAATGCTCAGGATATTTTTCGCGGGCTTAAATCCGCGGACACTCCGCCTCCGCCCGCCGGCCAACCGGTCGTCGAGCCGCCGCGCACCCCGTTCTTAATCGAGAAACTCCGCCTCCGCATTGGTCATATCACGGTCATCGCCGCCGACGGCACGCCGCAACGGCGCGTCGTTATCGACCGCCAGTTCGACCTAGTCTTCGAGGCCCAGAATATCACGGACCTCAACCTCGAGCAGACCCTCACGGGCCCCCTCGGCAAGCAGGTGGTCGCTCAGACGCCTACGGCCACCGCCGGCCTGTTGTTTGACCTGACGAAGGATAAAATCCGCACGTCCATCACCGAAAAACTCTTGAACGAAAAATAATTCTATGACCGACACCCCTGCCCCTGAGCCCGTGCCGCCCGACACCACGACCCGCCTCGCCGAACTGGAAGGCGAAGTGGCCCGCCTCCGCGATACGGTTCTCCGTAGCCAAGCCGACCAACAGAATCAGCAACGCCGCCATCAACGCGACCGCGAGGAGCTGCGTAAGTTCGCCTCCGCTGGCCTGCTCGAAGAGCTCTTACCCAGCCTCGATGCGCTCGCGCTCGGGCTCGCTTCCGCCCAGGGCCAAGCCGAAGGCCGCGCCGTCGCGGAAGGCTTCCGCATGGCGGTCAACCAACTGCGGAATACCTTGGCCCAGCAGGGGCTCGCCGAACTCAATCCGCTCGGCCAGCCCTTCAATCCGTCTCACCATGAGGCGGTTTCGCAAGAGGCGAGTGACACCGTGCCCGAGGGCTCCGTGACGCGCGTGGCCCGTCCAGGCTGGTCGTTGCATGGTCGCGTCCTCCGCCCGGCCGCCGTCTTCGTCTCCACTGGCCCCGCGAACAAGTAAGTCCTCCGGCGATGAAAGAAGATTATTACGCCCTGCTCGGCGTTACCAAGGGCGCAACGGCGGAAGAAATTAAGAAAGCCTATCGCAAGAAGGCCATGGAGTTTCACCCGGACCGTAACCCTGGCGATAAGGCCGCCGAAGAAAAATTTAAACAAGTCTCCCGCGTCTACGAGGTGCTGTCCGACGAACCAAAACGGAGACTTTACGACCAACAGGGCGCGGCTGCTTTTGAACAGGGTGGCCCCGGCGCCGGCGGTGGCGGCGGTGGCCAGCGAACCCACCGCGGCGCGGACCCGATGGATATCTTCAACCAGATGTTCGGCGGCGGTGGTGGCGGCGGGGATATGTTTGGCGGCGGCGGCCAGTCCCAGGAAACCTCGGGCGAAGACTTGCGCCATGAGATCACCTTGACGCTCGAAGAAGCGGCCACTGGGGTCAGCCGTAAGGTGACTTACCGGAAGCACAAGGCCTGCGAGAAATGTACCGGCAGTGGCGCCGAGCCGGGTTCCAAGAAGAGCCGCTGCCCGACTTGTGGGGGGCAGGGGCACGTGGTCCGCTCTAATGGTTTCTTCCAGATGCGCCAGGTTTGCCCTTCTTGCGGCGGCCAAGGCGAACGTATCGAAAAGCCCTGCCGCGGCTGCGCCGGCGAAGGCCGCGTGGTCGGCGACCATACGGTTGATCTCCGGATTCCGCCGGGCGTCGATACGGGCACCCGCTTACGCTCGAGCAATAACGGTTCCGCAGGGCGTCGCAACGGCGCCGCGGGTGACCTCTATGTCGAGATTACCATCCAGGACCACGAGCTCTTCGAGCGCGATGGTGATGACCTTGCCTGCGCGGTTCCCGTGAAGTTTTCGATCGCGGCCCTTGGTGGCCCCATCGAGGTTCCGAAACTGAAGGGTAAGACCATCTTGAAGATTCCCGCGGGTACCCAAGGCGGCACCACCTTCCGCCTCAAGGGCGAGGGGATGCCGAAGCTCCGGGGCGGCACTTGCGGCGACCTCTTAGTGCGCGTCGACATCGACGTGCCCAAGAAGCTGACGGATGACCAGCGGGCCGCACTGCAGGCCTATGCCGATGCCTCCAATGATGGGGCCGCCCCCGTCGCAGATTCTTGGAAGCATAAGTTCCGGAAGTTCTTCTCCTGACCTTGCGGTCAGACGGTCACGGCCCTACGTTGCCGTTCATGCCACGCGACCCTGGCCAGACCGATCGACTCATCCGCCGTTTACGGTGGGATGAACTCGACCCGGCTTGGTTACGTCGCTTGGCGGAAATGGCCCGCGCCGAAGATATTGCCGGAGGCGGACTCTTGCACCCGCCCGCCCGCTCCGGCGATCCGTCGGCCGCCTTGCTCGCGGCCTCGGGTCGCCACGCCCACGCCCGCTTGGTCTCCCGCGGTGAATACGTCCTCGCTGGTCTCGGCCTGCTCGAGCCCATCCTTTCTGTCTTCGGCACCGCCTGCCAAGTGCGCCCGCTCGTCGCCGACGGCGCGGTGCTCGCCCGCGGCACCGTCGTGGCTGAACTAGAAGGTCCCACGACCGAATTATTGACGGCGGAGCGGACCCTCCTGAATTTCCTGCAGCGGCTCACGGGCGTGGCGACGCAAACGCAGACCCATGTCCGCGCGCTAGGTTCCTCGACCGCGCGGCTGCTGGATACGCGCAAGACGACCCCCGGCTTCCGTATGCTGGAAAAATACGCGGTCGGCCAAGGTGGCGGCTATAATCACCGCCTCGGGCTCTTCGACCGAATCATGGTGAAGGACAATCATCTCGCCGCAGGGGAAGCCACTGGGTCGCAGCGCTTGACGGACCTCGTCCGGGCCGCGCGGGCCTCGCGCCCCGACTTACTCGTCGAAGTAGAAGTGGATACGGTGGCGCAAATCGAGCCAGTCTTGGCCGCCGGCGCGGACATCGTCTTACTGGATAACTTTTCTTTAGTCCAACTGCGCGCGGCTCTCCCCTTGCTCCGCGGCCGCGCTTGGTCCGAGGTCAGTGGTGGCGTTAACCTCGCAACGCTTCCGCTCATCGGCGAACTCATCCCCGACTTTATTTCCTGCGGCGCGTTAACCCATGCCGCCCCGTGGGC
>CAIXHF010000129.1 GCA_903919185.1 uncultured Opitutia bacterium
ACCTGATTAGCATCGTAGAGGCCGCGGGCCTTCAGGATCTTGTCGACCTCGAAGCCCTTCCAATCGTTACCCTTACGGCTGTTCAGCCACCAGGTGGCGATTTCCTTCAGCTCCTTACGCTGAGAGAGCTCAATCATCGCACCGACGGCCTCAGGGCTATTCGTAAAGGCCAAAGCCGTAACCATTTGCTTAGTCTGGGCCGCATCCAACTTTCCAGAAGTGAGGCGCGCGCGAATACCGGAGACACCAGCGGGCACGTGCAGGCGCCAGGTCAGGCCGGCGAAGGCGTCGCTCCAGGTGGGAGGATCGCCGCCCATGGTCTTGCTGAGGGCGGCGTAGAGTTCGACTTCGCGACCAGTGGCACCGAGGCCGACGGCTTCGAGGTAGGCGCGGTCCTTACCATCGAAGCGTTGGGCCACTTCGACGAGCGCGGCGAGGGCTTCCGGGCCCTTGAACTCGCGGAGAGCCAAAGCCACTTCACGTCGAACCGCGGGCGAAGCATCCTTGGCATTAGCCACCGCAAGGTTCAGCACATCGCGGTTAGCGGCGCGGAGGGCGCGGAAGGCCACGAGGCGGCGCTGGGCGTCCGACGAACGGAGTTCGGCCGAGACGAGCGCAGCGCCCTTATCGCCCAACTGGGCGAGCAACCACACGGCACGGGAGGCCACGTAGGGATTAGCGTCCTTGAGCAAGGCGGAGACTGCCGGTATGGCGGCTTCCCCTTGCGCCTTGAGACGCGCGAAGCCGGCCCCACGGATATTGTTGGCGGGGCTGCTGAGTGCGAGAATCTGGCCTTCGGTGGTGTTGAGGTCGATCTTAGGGACGACGGACTTAAAGCCCTTCGGGGCCAGACGATAGATGGTACCGCTGTAGCGGTTATCGCGCGTGCCGTGACCGCCCACGCCCGGGTCGAACCAATCGGCGAAGTAGATGGCGCCGTCGGGACCGACGGTGACGTCGGCAGGACGGAACATCGTCTTAAGCACGCCCGTGGCGCGGCCACCGAGGAAGTCAGAGCCCGCCCATTCCTTCTCCTTATTAGAGGTGATGAAGTCGAAGCGCTCGAGCTTCATGCCGGCGCCATCAGGCTTAGGCAAGTAGCCGAAGACAACGTTCTTACCGGCCTCGCAGGCCAGGAGCAGGCCGCTCCACTTGTCGCCGAGGGCACCGTTCTCATAAAAGCCCACACCGGTCGGGGAACCGCCACCATAGACGTCACCGGCCGGCATGGTGCCGGGGTCGTCTTGGCGCCACTCGGCGGTCGGGGTATCTTGACCCGGGCGCTTATCCGCACCCCAGGAGCGCTTACCATCCGCCGAAGCGAAGCCGGCGTTGCCGCCTTCCATGATCAGCGAGACGCGGCAAGCGGGCGGATCGTCGTTGTCGCTCTGGTAGAGGTCACCGAACGAGTTAATCGCCTGCTCGTAGCTGTTACGGTAGTTGTGGCCGACGATGCGGAGGTCGGAGCCATCGGCGTTCATGCGCACCGAGAAGCCACCAATCCAGACATTACCGTCGTCGCTACGCTTGCCGGCGATATTGCCGAGCATGTAAGGACTACCCATGTAGAAATGGCGGCCCGTCTTATCGGTAAAGTCCGCGCCGGTGTTACCTTGATTGAAATTCCACTTACCGTCGGGGCCTGTGGTCACGCTGTGAAGAGAGTGGTCATGCTGGCGGCCATTGAAGCCCGTCAAGAGCACTTCGCGCTTATCGACTGCAGGGTCAAAGATACCGTCGCGATTCACGTCGGTATAGACGATGAGGTCCGGCGGCTGCGAGACCACGATCTTACCATCGATAGCGGCCACGCCGAGGGGCGAGGCTAGGTTCACATCCTGCACGAAGACCGTCGATTTGTCAGCCTTGCCGGCGCCCGTCGTGTCTTCGAGGACGACGATGCGGTCGCCTTCCTTACGGCGACCAGCCTTGCCGCGGTAATTCACGCCTTCAGCGACAAACATCCGACCCTTCTCGTCGAAGTCGATATTTGTCGGGTTAAAGAGCATCGGTGAAGTCGCCCAGACCGTGACCTCAAAACCTTCAGGCACGGTGAAGAGTTCCGGCGGAACGAGCATCGGACCATCTTCTACCGCTACGGCCTTCTCTTCATCAGGCTTCTGGGTGAAGACCAGGAAACGGACCGCAGCCGGACTGCGCTTACCGCCGCGCTCAAAACCACCATCGTCGATGGCGACTTGCGTACGGAAGCCGACTACGCCCGCAGGGAGATCGTAGGCGATGACCGAAGTGGCATGAGTGCCAATACCGTTGGTGTAGACCTTGCCAGCGACCGAGAGCGGTCCCTTGGAATTATTCTTACCCACGAGCACGGCGCCGTGGCTGGCGGTGGCGGACTTCCACTTCAGGTCGATGAGGTTCTTCGTCGTGCCGTCGGCCATGAGCAACGTCGGCTCAATCCAAGCGACCCAGTCGCTGTTGTTGTCACCGAGATCGGAGACCAGCAGGTAAAGTTCCTTCGCACCCTTGAGGTCGGCAGTCAGTTCGGTGAGGCGAACCTTATCCTTGGTAGTGATGTCCTTGGTCTGAGCCACGGGCTTCCCCGCGGCTGGCGTGGCGGCCGGCGTGGCGGCCGGCCTCGCCGCCTTCGGGACGGCTGGGGCGGCGATTACAGGAGCACCTGCGGCTGGGCGGCCAAACTTGGCTTCGCGGTCTACCTGGATGGCGGCGGCCGGAATCTTAGCGAACTCGCCCGGCTGCGGGACCTTGAGACGAGCCGGGTTCTTACCCTTATCATCCATGTTAGCATTGAGCTCGTCTTCCGAGACCGGAGTAGACTTCACGCCCGTTGTGGGCACTTCGACCTTCGCGGCCCAGACGATGGCGTTGAGGGCCAAGGTCCGGAAGCCATCGATGGCCCAGTTGCGATGGTTATGACCACCGGAGAAACCGACACCACGACCGCCATCAGCGCGCTCGATGCCCCACATCAAGGTCTGCACCTTGCCGAGGCCATCGACGCCATGCTCGTTCCACAGATTAATATACTGCTTCACGTTCTCACGGGTCGGTACCGCTGTGACGAGGTCGAGTACCTTGCTGCGGTCGGCCGGGAAACGCATGTTGTAATAGAACTCATCATAGGCCTGGACGAGGCCATTGACGCCACGGGACACCGGATGATTCGGGAGTGCCTTGAGGTCAGCGACCCAGTGCGGGTTAACGGACCAGCCCGACTCAAACGCGCCCCCAATCCATGGACGGTAGTACTTTTCGCCATCCTTGGCATCTGGGTGGACGGCGTAGTGCATGAAGACGATGCCCGTGCCCTTCTTGGCCAGCGCATCGACCTTCTCCCAGCCCTTGCCCACAACGCTCGTGCCGTCGGCATAAATGACGAGGCACTTAATGCCCTCGAGGATAGCCTCGTCTTTGGGCCAACCGCTGACGACCACGGCCTTGAGGCCTAAGCCGCTCTGCTCATTAATGGCCTTAGCCAATAGTTCCGAGCCCGCCTTAAACTCGTGCTCACCATGGCCATGCGACCGGCCGCCCGCCAGGAAGACGATGTCGGCGGCCGCTTGGGCGGCGAGCGAAGCGAGGAGACAAGCGGCCACGACGGCGACGCGGGTCCAGGGACGTAGGATATTATTCATAAGAATGATGGGGCGAGCCGGGGGTAGACGGCACCCCTCACAGACAGCGGATAACGGGAAAGGTTGGAAGGAAAAACCCCGCGGGAGCCAAACCATCGAACGGGGAGCCCGCGAAAGCCCGTTTTTACCCCAATTTGACATTGGGGGAACATTCATAGGGTGTTCTTGTTAGACCCTATATGAAAGCCCCTGCCTTCCTACTTCTGGCAGGCCTCGCCCTGACTGGGCGTTTGGCCGGGGCGGAGCCCACCCCGACGGCTGCCCAGCTCGAGTTCTTCGAGAAGGAAGTCCGCCCGATCTTGGTCGAAAACTGCTACGAGTGCCATGGGCCTAAGAAGCAGAAGTCGAGCCTGCGCCTAGACTCCCGGGCTTACATTCTCAAAGGCGGGGAAGTCGGTCCGGTCGTCGTGCCCGGCCAGCCCGAGCAGAGCCGCCTCATCCTCGCGATTAACCACACGAAGCGCAAGGACGTTGAAGCCATGCCGAGCGAGGAGAAGAAACTCGCGCCCAAGGATATTGCCGCGCTCACCGAATGGGTTCGCCAAGGGCTTCCTTGGCCGACGACGGGTCAGCCAGAAATCTCCGACCCACGCAAGCACTGGGCCTTCCAGCCAATCACCAACCCGGCGCTCCCGAAAGTCTCGGCGACGGACCGCGTCCGTAATGATGTCGACCGTTTCGTCCTCGCTAAACTGGAAGCCAACGGCCTGACCTACTCCCCCGAAGCCCCGAAGGAAACGCTGATTCGTCGCACTTACTTTGCGTTGCACGGCTTGCCGCCCTCCGCCGCCGAGGTCGAACGTTTCGTGGCCGATCGCGACCCACAGGCGTACGATAAACTCGTTGACCGCCTCCTCGCCGCGCCGGCCTTCGGTGAACGCTGGGGCCGTCACTGGCTCGATGTTGCGCGTTACGCCGACACTAAGGGCTACGTCTTCGAAGAGGAACGTCGTTACGCCTACGCCTACACTTATCGCGATTGGGTGGTCGGGGCCTTCAATCAGGATATGCCTTATGATCGGTTCCTTAAGCTGCAACTCGCCGCCGATTCACTTGTGACCGGCGAAGACACCCGCGACTTGGCGGCCTTGGGCTTCCTGACCCTCGGTCGACGCTTCCTCAATAACCAACAGGACATCATCGACGACCGCATCGACGTGGTCATGCGCGGCACGCAAGGGCTCACGATGGGCTGCGCCCGGTGCCATGACCACAAATCCGACCCCCTGCCCTCCACGGATTACTACTCCCTCTACGCGATTTTCAACTCGAGCGAAGAGCCCAAGGACAAGCCACTACTGAAGCCATTCACACCGACCGCCGAGACGCTCGAATTCGAAAAAGAACTTGCCGCCAAGGAAGCCAAGGTCGTCGACTTCCGGACCAGTCGTCGCGAAGGCTCCTTAGCGGCCGTCAAGACCACCGCTTACCTCGGCGTACTCCGCCGCTCGCTCGCCGACGCGAAGTTTGACGATGCCCAGGAAGCCAAGCGCCTCGCCCTCTACCCTTCGATCCTCGCCGGCTGGAAGAAAACACTGAAGCCTCGCCTCGTCGCCACGGACCCGCAGTTCGGGCTCTGGGCACGACTCGTCGGCACGCCCGACGACGCCTTCAAAGCCAAGCTGACCGCCGAGCTACTTGCCAAGTCCGCCACGCCGATCGACGCGACGCTTCAAGCGGCCTTGACCAAGAAGATGCCGGCGAAGTTCGACGAACTCATCGCGGTCTACGGTGAGCTCCTGTCGACCTCCCGTGGTAACCCCACCCTTGAGTGCAAGCCTTGGCGTGAACTCATCGAAGCTCCGACCGGACCGACCGGACCGACCGCCGATAGCCTCGTCGGTTCATACGTCGTCGCCGACGCCCAGCTGCACCGCAAACTCATCCGCGAAGTCGAAGCCTTCAAAGCCAGCCCCAAGAGCCCACCGCGGGCCATGGCCATCGTCGACAAAGCTCAACCGGTGAACGGTAACGTTTTCCTCCGCGGTAATCCGGGACGCCCGGGCAAGAACGTCACACGACACTACCTCGAAATCCTTTCGCCGGACGGCAAGCCCACGGACTTCAAGCGCGGCAGCGGTCGCCTGGAACTCGCCGAGTCTATCGCCAATGCCAGCAATCCTTTAACCGCCCGCGTGATGGTTAACCGCGTCTGGGATCAGGTCTTTGGCCAACCACTGGTCGAGACCCTCAGCGACTTCGGCGTCCGCACGGCTGCCCCCGCTAACCCTGCGCTGCTTGACGGATTGGCAACGCGCTTCATCGCTGACCAATGGTCGACCAAGAAACTTATTCGAACCCTCGTGACCTCGGCGGCTTTCCGCCAAGCGTCGGAAACCCACAAGGCTGGCCTAGCGAAAGACCCTGAGAACCGCCTGCTCTGGCGCATGAATCGCCGCCGGGCCGATTTCGAGACCATGCGTGACAGCATCCTCGCCATCTCCGGCCAGTTCGAGACTAAGCTCGGTGGCCAGCCCTTTGACCTCGTTGCCAATTTCAGCACGCCCCGGCGGACCATCTACGCCTTGATCGACCGCCAGAACCTCCCGGCCGTCTTCCGCACCTTCGACTTCGCCAACCCCGACTACCACGTCGCCCGTCGCAATGAAACCACGACGCCCCAGCAAGCGCTCTGGATGATGAACCACCCCTTCACGCGTCAACAGGCGGACAAACTCGCGGAGAAAATCGCCCCAGCGACCACCGATGAAGAGAAGGTTCGCCAGCTCTACCGTGCCATCCTCGCCCGCGACCCGAAGTCCGCGGAGATTAAGCAAGCCTTGGCCTACGTCACCGAAGTCCGCCAAGCCCCCGCGCCCGCCAACTGGTTGAGTGGCATCGGCGGCTACGACCCCAAAACCAAGAAAGTCACCTTCACCGAGATGAAAGTGTTCAAGAAAGATACCCTGACCCCGACAGACAAGTATCCGGATGCCACGAGCGCGAATGGCCATGCTGCGCTGAACGCGAAAGGCGGCCATCCTGGCAATGATGCGCAACACGCCGTCATCCGACGGTGGTCCGCTGGCGGCGGCGGCGAATTCCGCATCGATGGTGACCTCAAGGTGCCCACCCCCCAAAGCCTGGGCGTCCGCGCCCGCATTGTCTCCGCCCAGCGCGGCCAACTGGGGGAGTGGACCTGCCTCGGCGGCGCGTCGGTCCCCGTCGTCCTCGAAAAAGTCGTCGTCGCCCCGGGCGATACCGTGGACTTCATACTCGACGACCTAAACGGCGCAAACAGCGACAGCTTCAGTTGGGCCCCCGTACTCAAGGACGCCCGTACTGGTGAAATTATTGATGCAGCCTCCGCGGGCTTTAACCGCAAGAGTTCGCCACAATCCCCTTGGTCCTCGCTCGCGCAGATTCTCTTCGCCAGCAACGAATTCAACTTTGCCGAATAAGCATGCACCACGACCCCACTTTCATCCATAGTCGCCGGGAGTTCCTGCGGAAGTGCGGCATGGGCATGGGCGGCTTGGCCTTCGCGTCGTTACTGCAGCGCGACCTGCACGGCGCCACGACTTCGGTCAACCCACTGCACCCGTTGGCACCGCGCCGCGCGCCGCTGCCGTCGAAGATCAAGCACGTCATCCATATCTTCGCCAACGGCGGTCCTTCGCACGTCGACACCTTTGACCGGAAGACCTCGCTCGATAAATACCACGGCCAGAAGCTGCCGGGCGACTACATCGCGACTGAACGCAAGACCGGGGCAGCTTTCCGCTCGCCCTTCACCTGGAAGCGTTACGGCAAGAGCGGCCTCGAGGCCAGCGAGCTCTTTGCCAAGACTGCTGAGTTTGCCGATGACCTCTGTGTCATCCGCTCGATGCAGGCGAACGTGCCCAACCACGAGCCTTCGCTCCTACTGATGAATTGCGGCGAAGCCCGCCAGGTTCGTCCCAGCATGGGTTCGTGGGTGACCTACGGGCTCGGCACCGAAAACGAAAACCTCCCGGGCTTCATCACCCTCTGTCCGGGCGGCTATCCGATTCAGGAAACCCAGAACTGGCAGTGCGGCTTCCTCCCCGGCGTTTACCAAGGCAACTACGTCGACTCGTCCAAAAAGACCGTCGAAGAACTTATCGAGAATATCCGCAATACGGGCCTCTCACGTCCGGCGCAGCGCAAGCAGCTCGACCTCCTCGCGCGCATCAACGCCTCGCACCAATCGCTCCACCCGCAGGATGCCGCCCTCGAAGCCCGCGCCCAGTCGTTCGAGATGGCCTACCGCATGCAGCTCGAAGCTACCGATGCCTTTGATATCAGCCGTGAATCGATCTCGACTCGCGAAATGTATGGCGACACCACGCAAGGTCGCCAATTCCTGATCGCCCGCCGCCTCGTGGAACGTGGCGTGCGTTTCGTCCAACTCTGGCATGGCGCTGGCCAGCCGTGGGACAGCCACGACGACCTGGAAGTCAACCACCGCAAGTTGGCGCACGAGGCTGACCAACCGATTGCCGCACTCCTCGCCGACCTCAAGCGCAGTGGCATGCTCGATTCCACACTCGTCATCTGGGGCGGTGAATTCGGCCGCACCCCGACCGTCGAACTCCCCACGCCTGGCTCCAACGCGGGTAAGATTAATGGCCGCGACCACAACCACCACGGCTTCACGATGTGGATGGCGGGTGGCGGCGTCCGCGGTGGGACAGTTTACGGCGAGACCGACGAGTTCGGCTTCAAGTCCGTCAAGGACGTCGTCCACGTACACGACCTCCATGCGACGATCATGAAGCTCCTCGGCTTTAACCACGAAGAGTTCACCTTCCGCCACGCTGGCCGTGATTATCGCCTGACCGACGTCCACGGTAAGGTCGTGCAGGGGCTGATCGCCTGACCGGTCATTTAGTTAAGAAGACCCGGGGCGCTCACTTCACGCTTCCCCTCCGCAGGGTGTCGCCCAACCTACGGACTACCCCTGCCCCGCCATGCGTCGACTGCTTGCCCTCTGCCTAATCCTCCTCGTCGGCTATGGACCCAGCTTCGCCGCGGAAACCCCGACGGACGTCAAGGTCCTCAAGGATATCGTCTACCGGACCGGCAATGACCTCACCGCCTACGAGGCGGAACGTTGCAAGTTGGACGTCACCTTGCCGGCCAAAAGCGCCACGCCCTTCGCCACCTATGTTTGGTTCTACGGGGGTGGCTTAAAGAAAGGCAGCAAAGGACTCGCCTCCGAGCATTGCGCCGAAATCGCCGCGAGCTTCGCCCGCGAAGGCATCGCGGTAGTCGTGCCCGATTACCGACTCAGCCCGCAGGCGAAATACCCAGAGTATGTCGACGATGCCGCCGCGGCCTTCGCTTGGACGGTGCGCAACATCGGCCGGATGGGCGGAGACCCGCGTAAGGTCTTCATCGGCGGCCATTCCGCGGGCGGCTACCTCGCACTCATGGTGGGCTTTGACGCCAGCCGACTCAAACCCTACGGCCTCAGCCTAAAAGACATCGCCGGCATCGCGCAGGTCAGTGGCCAAGTCTTTACGCATTACACCATCCGCGAGGAACGCGGCCAAGGTCGCTACAGCGTTACCTCGGACGAAGCCGCCCCCGCCTTCTACGTGCAGAAGACCCTACCGCCAGTCCTGACGCTCTACTCGGATCACGACATGACCGGCCGGGCGGAAGAAAATCAATTCCTGATTGCGATGCTCAAGGGCGCAGGACATGTCGAAACCTACTCACTTAAAGTGACGGATACCGACCACGGCAGTATTGGGCACAACCTGCGGTTCACCGATGACCCTGGCCACAAGGCCGTGCTGCAATTCATCCGTAAGCAGGTCGAGAGCCGCTAAATATGTTCCGAGCGCTCGCTATTCTCGCCGGGCTGCTCGCTGTCTTCTCAGGGCAAGCCAAGACCTTGGCGGAAGCCGCCGAATCTCTATCGCCCAAACTCCCCGCTGGTTGCATTGTCACCGCCGAGCTGACCCCGCAGGGCACGCGTTTCGCGCTTACTGGCCAGTCGCCTGATCCGACGCAAGCACCGGAAACCCTCGTCTTTGAAATCGCCTCACTCACCAAGATCTTCACGGGTATCCTGCTCGCCGAAGCCGTCCTAGAAAAGAAAGTGACCTTGGACACCTCGGTCGGCGAACTCCTCGGGCCCGACTTCAAGTATACCGACGCCCGCGTTGGACGCATTACTCTCAAGCAACTCTCCACGCATACCAGTGGGCTTCCACGGATGCCGGACAACTTTGTCAACGGCTTCAAAGGCTACGCGAGCTACGACGAGGCACAGATGCTCGCTTGGCTCGCTAAAGTAGAACTGAAGCAAAACGGGCCGCATGCCTGCAGCTATTCCAACATCGGCGTCTCCTTGCTCGGCTACTTGGTGGCGAAGCAATACGGCAAGCCCTGGACGGAGTGTATTCTCGAAAAAGTCTGTAAGCCACTGGGACTGACGCATACGCAACCCAGTCACTTACCCAGCCTCGGCACCTTGGCTCCGCCCTACAGCGGCGACAAGCCGGGGATTGTCACCACCTTCCAAGCCTTTGCTCCCGCCGGCAGCCTACGCAGCACCGCGGCGGACATGCTTAAGTTCGGACAAGCGCTCGCCCACCCGGAACGCACGCCGCTGAAGGATGCCCTCACGCTGGCCTTGCAGCCGCATGCGGACTCCAACCCTAATGGCGGCAAAGTCGGCCTCGGTGCCTTTCGAGCCGGCCCACCTGAACGCCTTGCCTACGTGCATGACGGTGCCACCGCTGGCTACCGTTCTTCCATTCAAGTCATGCCGGCCCAAGACACCGTGCGCATCGTCCTCATGAACAATAATACGATGGAAGGCAGTGACGTCCTCAAGGCTATGAAATAAGCCATCCCCTTTCCCCCATCCCCTTTCCAGTCCGGTCTCCCTTTTCGCTCCCTTTTCATCACACCCCCATGCGCCGCCTGTTCGCCCTATTCCTCGCCCTACCCTGTGCGCTCGTTGCCGAAGCCCCGCAGCCGACCTATGACATCGTCATCTACGGCGGCACCTCGGCCGCCATTATCGCTGCCGTTCAAGCGAAGAAGATGGGCAAAACTGTTATCGTCATCAGCCCCGACAAGCACCTCGGCGGCCTCTCGAGTGGTGGCTTGGGCTTCACTGACTCCGGCGACAAGTCCGTCATCGGCGGACTCTCACGTGACTTCTACCACCGCGTCTGGCAGACCTACCAGCAGCCCGCTGCCTGGAAGCATGAAGCGAAGGAAAAGTTTGGCAATAAAGGCCAAGGTACGGTGGCGATGGACGCGACCGAGCGGACGATGTGGATCTTTGAGCCCTCGGTCGCAGAGAAAGTCTTCGAAGACTACGTGGAGGAATTCAAGTTGACCATCGAACGCAACGAATGGCTCGACCGTGCCCACGGCGTCGAGAAGAAGGATGGACGCATCGTCGCCATCACTACTTTGAGCAAACGTCGCTTTGCCGGACGTATGTTCATCGACGCCACCTACGAAGGCGACCTGATGGCTGCCGCCGGCGTTACCTACACCGTCGGCCGTGAAGCTAATGCGGCCTTTGACGAAACCCTTAACGGCATCCAGTTAGCCCACGCCAAGTCCCACCAGTTCACCGGAAAGGTTGATCCCTATGTTATCGAGGGCGACCCGAAGTCCGGCCTCTTGCCCCGTATCCAGGACATCCCCGTCGGCGGTCAAGACGGCGCCGGCGACAAGAAGATCCAAGCGTACAACTTCCGTATGTGCCTGACCAAGGTGGCGGCCAACCGCGTCGAGTTCCCTCAGCCGCCGGGTTACGACCCGAAGCAATACGCCCTCCTGGCCCGGGCCTTAGTTCAAGGCGCCACGCATGTCTTCGGTAAGTTCGACCTCATCCCCAACGCCAAGACCGACACGAATAATCACGGCCCCTTCAGCACCGATAACATTGGCATGAACTGGGATTACCCGGACGCCTCCTATGAGCGCCGGCGCGAGATCATTGCGGAGCACCGCCAATACCAGCAGGGCTACCTTTACTTCCTCGCCAACGACGCCTCCGTGCCGGCCAAGATTCGCGAAGGCTTTGCGCAATGGGGCCTGGCGAAGGATGAATTCACGGACAACGGCCACTGGCCGCACCAGATTTACGTCCGCGAAGCCCGGCGCATGACCGCCGACGTCGTCGTCAACGAGAACCACCTCAAGCGGAAGATTCCGACCCCACGCTCCGTGGGCATGGGTTCCTACAACATGGATTCCCACAACGTCCAGCGCATCGTCGTGAAGGATGCCGACGGCAAAGCCTACGTCCGCAACGAAGGTGACGTGCAGGTGAACCCGGGCCGCCCCTACCCTATCGAATACGGCTCACTCATCCCGAAGAAGGACCAGTGTACGAACCTCCTTGTGCCGGTCTGCGTCAGCTGCACGCACATCGCCTACGGCTCCATTCGGATGGAACCCGTCTTCATGATCCTCGGTCAATCCGCCGCCACCGCCGCCTGTCTCGCCATCGACCAGAAGATTGCCGTGCAAGACGTCACCTACACCGACCTCAGCGCCAAGCTGATTGCCGATGGACAGATTCTCGATCGCGCCGCGGGCCCCAAGGCTATCCGCCGCGAAGGCAAGGAGCTCCCAGGCATCACCGTCGATGACGCCGACGCTAAAGTCACGGGCACCTGGACGGAGAGCGTTGCCTCGACGGCCTTCATCGGGTCTGGCTACCGCCACGACAGTAAGGGTGAACACGGCCCCGCCACCGCGCGCTTTGAAGCCAAACTACCTAAGGCAGGCCAATATGAAGTCTTCCTTGCCCTCGTCCCTAACGTCAACCGCGCCTCGAATGCCCCGGTAACCATCGCCCACGCGGGCGGGAATACCGTCCTAAAGGTCAACCTACGGGACAAAACCGCCTCGAACCTCCTCAGCCTCGGCGTCTATACCTTCGACGACACCCACCCTGCCGCCGTCAGCGTCGGCAACCAAGGCGCCGATGGGTTTGTCGTGATTGACGCCGTGAACTGGGTTCCGAAGCCGTAAACCACAGCAGTGAGGCATGGCCGGGCTTACAGGGGGTTAGAGCCGCGCTTTTGACCCTTCGACTTGCCATTGGCATTGAAACAACCCCTCAACAAGGTTGTCTTATAAAACTCAGCCATGTCACCCCGCCTGCGCCCCGTTTATCTTTTCGCCGTTTCAGTCCTCGGCCTGCCCACCCTGTTCGCCGCCGACCAGGCCGATGACACCGTCCGCTTCAACCGCGACATCCGTCCGATCATGTCGGACACCTGCTTTCACTGCCACGGCTTCGACGCCAAAGCACGCAAAGGTGAGCTGCGCCTCGACATCCGCGAATTCGCCCTAAAGGCGGGTAAGAGCGGGGAGATCGCCATTGTCCCAGGAAAACCCGAGGCATCGGAAATCATCAAACGCATCTTTACGAAGGACGAAGACGACCTCATGCCGGCAAAAGAGTCGCACAAGACCCTGACGCCTGAACAGAAGGAACTCTTTCGACGCTGGGTGAAACAGGGCGCCAACTACGAAGCCCATTGGGCCTACACGCCCTTGGCTCCCGTGGCCGTTCCGCTGATGCCCGCCGGCGGACGTAACTCGATCGACGCTTTCATCGGAAAGAAGTTAGCCGAGAAGAAAATCACTCCTTCTGCAGAAGCCCCGAAAGAAAAACTCCTTCGTCGCGTCACGCTCGACCTCACCGGCCTGCCGCCGACCCCAGAAGAGCTCGCGGCCTTCCTCGCTGACCAATCGCCCAACGCCTACGAGAAGCAGGTCGACCGATTGCTAGCCTCGCCACATTACGGTGAACGCATGGCCGTCTGGTGGCTGGATATCGCCCGCTTCGCAGACACCGTCGGCTTCCACGGCGACCAGAACCAACGCATCTTCCCTTACCGCGACTACGTGATTAACGCGTTCAACGGTAATAAGCCCTTCGACGCTTTCACGCGTGAGCAGTTAGCGGGCGATCTTCTGCCGAATGCGACCGAAGAGCAGAAAGTCGCTTCCGGTTATAACCGCCTCAACATGATGACCCGCGAAGGCGGCGCCCAAGCCAAAGAATACCTGGCAAAGTATGGCGCCGAGCGCGTCCGCTCGGTATCCGCCGCTTGGCTGGGTTCGACCTTTGGCTGCGCCGAATGCCATGACCATAAATTTGACCCGATCAAGGCAGCCGACTTCTACACCCTGCAGTCTTTCTTTGCCGACGTGAAGCAATGGGGGGTCTACGCCGATTATTCCTACACCCCGGAACCGGAGCTCAAGGGCGTGAATAACGATTCGCCCTTCCCGCCTGAAATCAAGACCACCAGCCCCTACTTAAAGAAGCAGGATGCCCGTACGCGCCAAGAAATCTCCGCCTTTGCCCAAGCGAAGACTGACCCCTCGAAAGTTGCCGCCTGGTTTGCCGCCCTCCAACCCTTCGCCCAAAAGAACGCGGACGGGTGGTTGAAGCCAGCGGGTAGCTTTGAAATCCATAAGGCCGCGGTAGCCGCGACCCCCGCCAAAAAAGGGGCTAAGGTCGCCCCCAACCCGAGTGCTGGCACGACCGTCGAATCCTCACTACAACCGCTGGCGGCGGGACAGCCCATCGTCCTGAAGAAAGCCCTCACTAAAGGCGAAGACCTCGTCGTTGCCCTTAAGCCCGGCGCTCTCCGCGTTGCCGCCATCCGCCTCTCACTCCCTGAAGCCAAACCGGGCAGTCGGAGCAGCCTCACCGTTGGTTTCACTGTCCGTAATGCCGCCGGCAAGGAGCGCAAACTCGCGGTAGGGTTCTCCGATGCTGCCGACCACGACATTAAATATTCAGGTGGTGCCGAGAACCTTGGTATCGGCAACACCTGGGCCTTGACCATCCCCGCGACGGGCACTGCCACGGCCGTCTGGCTCCTGGACACTCCGGCTGACCTCACCGAAGGCGATGCCCTGCTGATAGCCATCGACGGAGCTAACACCCAGCCTATCCAAGTTTCCGTCACGCCCTTCGGCGGCTACGACCCCTTGACCGTCGGTGTACTACCACTCTCGCCCGCCCAGCAAGCGGTGGCTCACCTTTGCTCAGTCCAGCCGGTGCGTGCCGACTTCGACCAAGTCAAAGTCATGGCCGCCAAGCTACGCGATTACCGCCGCGGCGTAACTTGGTCGCTCGTGACCGAAGCGCGTTTGCCGATTACGGTGCGCATCCTCCCACGCGGTAACTTCTTAGACACTACAGGACCAGTCGTCCTTCCCGCCACGCCCTCGTTCCTGCCCGGCTACCGCCAGAGCACCGAACAAAAGCGCCTCAGTCGCCTCGACCTCGCGAATTGGCTGACCTCGAAGGAAAACCCTATCACCGCCCGCACCGTGATGAACCGCCTTTGGCAGATCTTCCATGGCAGCGGCCTCTCCGCCAACCTTGATGACCTCGGCTCGCAGGGCGAACCCCCGAGCCACCCGGAATTGCTCGACTGGCTGGCCGGGGAATTCCGCGACCATGGTTGGGATGTGAAACGGATGGCCCGCCTGATGGTGACCAGCCGCACCTACCGTCAAAGCAGCAGCCTCCGCCCTGAGCTCAAGGAGATCGACCCGAACAACCGGTGGCTGGCTTCGCAGAACCCGCGCCGACTCGACGCTGAATTTATCCGCGACAACGCCTTGGCCATCGCCGGCCTGCTCAATGCCGAGGACGTCGGCGGGCCCAGCGTGAAACCCTACCAACCGGAGGGCTACTACGAGCCGTTACAGTTCCCCAACCGATCCTACGCGGCGAGCAAGGACGCCGAACAATGGCGGCGCGGCCTCTACATGCACTGGCAGCGGATGTTCCTGCACCCGATGTTGGTCAACTTCGATGCCCCCGCCCGCGATGAGTGCGTGGCCCTCCGCAGCTACAGCAACACTCCGCAACAGGCCCTCACGCTGCTGAACGACCCGACATTTGTCGAAGCCGCCCGCGTCCTCGCGACCCGCCTGCTCGCCAAGCCCACGACCGAAGACCGGCTGAACGCGGCCTTCATCTTGGCCGTCGGCCGCCAGATTAAAGCCTCGGAACGCACCTCGCTCGAGAAACTCATCGCGGACCAGAAAGCCTACTATACGGCCAACCCCACGGAAGCGACCAAGCTCCTGAAGGTTGGCCTCACGCCGCCACCGACGGACGACCCCGCATCGCACGCCGCCTGGACGCAGGCCTGCCGTGTACTCCTCAACTCCCACGAAGTCATCACGCGCTACTAAGCCATGCACCCTTACGACCCCATTGCGCATACGCTGTCGATCAATCGACGCAGCTTCCTAACCAAGAGCGCTTATGGCCTCGGTGGCGCGGCGTTCGCCATGCTCGCCGCCCGCGGCCTCGCGGCCACCGACCCCATCACCCCCAAGGGGTGGAGCCGCGGCGCGCTGCGCTCGCCCAATTTTCCGGTCAAGGCCAAGCGGGTGATCTTCCTCTGCATGGCGGGCGGCCCACCCCACCTGGAACTGTTCGACCCCAAGCCCGTCCTGAAGAAACTTGACGGGCAACCGTTCCCGGAATCCTTCACCAAGGGGCAACAGATCGCCCAGTTGCAGGGCGCGGTACTCAAGGCCCGGGGCGGCTCCTTTGACTTCAAGAAGTGGGGCAAGGCGGGCACCGAGATCACCGATATCTTCCCGCACCTCGGGAGTATCGCCGACGACCTCTGCGTGGTCCGCTCGATGAAGACCGAGCAGATCAACCACGACACGGCCCACGCCTTCTTCAACACGGGTTCGATCATCAAGGGACGCCCCTGCATGGGTTCTTGGCTCCTCTACGGACTCGGCTCCGAGACCGAAAACCTCCCTGGGTACATCGTCTTGACCTCCGCCGGCCGGACCGGCCAACAGCCCATTTCCTCGCGCCAATGGTCGAGCGGCGTCCTCCCGAGCAAGTACCAGGGCATCCAGTTCCAATCCAAAGGCGAAGCCGTCCATTACATCGGCAACCCGCAGGGCGTCTGCCAGAGCACGCAGCGGCAAGTGGTCGACGAAATCCGCCGACTGAATGGCGGGCTAGCCGAGGAGACCGTTGACCCAGAAATCGCCACCCGCGTCGCCCAGTACGAGATGGCCTTCAAGATGCAGACCAGCGTCCCGGAGCTGCTCGACTTCAAGAGCGAATCGCCCAAGACGATCGAAGCTTACGGCATCAAGGAGATCGGCGACGGCTCCTTTGCCTCCAATTGCCTCATGGCTAGGCGCTTGGCCGAACGCGGGGTGCGCATGATTCAACTCTACCACCGCGCCTGGGACCTGCACGGCGGCCTCGACAACGGCATGAAGATGGGCGCCCAGGACGTCGACAAGGCCACCGCTGCGCTCATCAACGACCTGAAGGAGCGCGGCCTGCTCGAAGACACGCTCATCCTCTGGGGCGGCGAATTCGGCCGAACCCCGATGGGTCAGGGCTCGGGTCGCGACCACCACATCGCGGGCTACTCGGTCTTCCTCGCCGGCGGTGGCGTCAAGGCCGGCACGACCTACGGGGCAACCGATGAACTCGGCTACCACGCGGTCGAGAACGTCGTGGATGTGCATGACCTGCATGCCACCATGCTGGCCCTCATGGGCATCGACCACCACAACCTCAGTGTGAAGTATCAGGGACTCGATGTGCGCCTGACGGGGATCGCTGGCAAGGTGGTCAAAGGAATTATGGCCTAGCCATGCCACTCCGCCCGATCCCGACCGACGTCAGCCCGTCACGTGACGAGTTGGGCCGCCGTGCCGCGGCCCATGTGGTGAAGCTATTGCAGGAGATCTTGGCGGTCCAACCACGCGCCCGCGTCGTCTTCGCCTGCGCTCCCTCGCAGAATGAGTTCCTGGCCGCGCTCATCACTCAAAGCCAAAGTATCATCGACTGGTCGCACATCGACGGCTTCCATATGGACGAATATATCGGACTCCGCGCGAAGCATCCCGCCAGCTTCCGTACCTACCTAAGGCAACACTTCCTCAACCACGTCCCCCTCGGTAGCTTTGCGGAAATCCACGGCGAAGCCTTGGACGCCGAAGCAGAAGCCGCCCGGTACGCTACCTTACTCTCCGCCGCGCCCATTAATCTCATCTGCTTAGGTATTGGGGAAAACGGTCACATTGCGTTCAACGATCCGCCCGTCGCGGACTTCGACGACCCGCAGCGCGTGAAGGTTGTCCAGCTCGACCATGCCTGCCGGCAGCAGCAACTGAACGATGGCTGCTTTGCGACCTTAGCGGATGTCCCTAAGCAAGCGTTAAGCCTAACGATACCGGTCTTCCGGCAAGCCCAGCACTTGAGCGTCGTCGTTCCAGGCATGCGCAAAGCCCAGGCGGTCGCGGCCGCTTGCCTCGGCCCGCTTTCCACGAAGTGCCCCGCCTCCATCCTGCGCACCCACCCGAGTGCCCGCCTATTCTTGGACGAGTTTTCGGCCCTCCAACTGACGGCCTGAGCGAGGACCACGCTATATAGGGAATAGCCGTCATTTAATTGCCGGCTCTCACCCGTCTTTAGCCTTCTCATGAGTCGGGCTTGGGCTAACTTCAGCCCATGTCCCCACGTTCCCTCCTCCCTCTCTGGGCGGCGATCTTCTCGTCCGTCCTCGCCTCCCCCTTGGCCATGGCCGCCGATGCTCCCGCCGCGACGGCCCCAGCCCCGGCCGCTGCCGCCGCCACGCCCAGCGCCAAGGTCGAACTCTTTAACGGCAAGGACCTCACCGGCTGGACCTCCTTCCTAAAGGGCGGCGCTCCCGCCGCGGAAACCTGGTCGGTCAAAGATGGTCTCTTGGCCTGCACCGGCAAGCCCAACGGCTTCCTCCGCACCGAGAAGTCCTATAAGCAATATAAGTTCACAGTCGAATGGCGCTTCACCAAACCCGGCAACACTGGCGTCGTCGTTCACATGACCCTCCCCGACGCCATTTGGCCGAAGAGCATCGAGTGTCAGGGCATGAACAAAGCCCAAGGTGACTTCTATTTCTGGTCCGGCGCTACTTCCAAGGAAGGCGTCGCCATGAAAGCCAAGGACGGCACCATCCGTGGCTACCGCATCGGCAAGCAGCTCGACGCGGAAAAACCCGCGGGCGAATGGAACACCTTCACCACGATCTGCGACAAGGATACCGTGACCATCCTCGTGAACGGCAAGGAAGTGAACAAGGCCACCGGCACGAACCTCTCCGAAGGCTTCATCGGTCTCCAATCCGAAGGCGGCGCCTTCGAAGTGAAACGCTGTACCCTCGAGCCACTCTAATCCCCCTCTATAAAATCCTATGCGCTTCCTCGCCCTCCTCCTTGCTTCGGTCGCCCTGACGGCTGCCCCCACCCCGCCCGAAGGCTTTACCTCGCTCTACAACGGCAAGGACCTCACCGGCTGGCGCGGTGGCGACACGGCCGACCACCGGGCCTACCTCGACCTCTCGCCCGAAAAGCGCGCCGAGCGCGATAGGACTTGGACGGCCGACATGCTTGCCCATTGGAAGGCCGAAGGCGACGAACTCGTCAATGACGGCAAGGGTAAGTACGCCACCACCGAGAAGGAATACGGCGACATCGAGTTGACCCTCGAGTACAACATGGCGCCGCTCGGGGACTCCGGCATCTACCTGCGCAACGTGCCCCAAGTGCAAATCTGGGATCCGGCCAACGCCAAGGAAAAGAAGAATGGCGCCGACAAAGGCAGCGGTGCGCTTTGGAATAACAACGGTGCTGGCAAGTTCCCCCTCGTCGTCGCTGACAAGGCCCCGGGCGAATGGAATACCCTGCGCATCGTAATGGTCGGCGCCCGCGTCAGCGTCTGGCTCAACGGCAAGCAGACCGTCGACCACGCCACCCTCGAAAATTACTACGACCGTAAGCTCGCCGTTCCGGCCAAGGGCCCGATTTGCCTGCAAACCCACGGCGCTCCCATTCGCTGGCGAAACATCTTCGTGCGCGAAATCAACGGCGCGGAAGCTAACAAATACCTCGCTGCGAAGGGCAACGCTGGCTTCAAGTCCATCTTCAACGGCAAGGACCTCACCGACTGGATGGGCGCGACCGATCAATACGAAGTCGTGGATGGCGCCATTTTCTGCAAGCCCAACAAGGGCGGTAACCTCTACCACAAGGACGACCTAACGGACTTCGTCGCTCGCCTGGAATTCAAGGTACCCGCTGGCGGCAATAACGGACTCTGTCTCCGCTTTCCCGGCATCGGTAACACGGCCTACGTGGGTATGTGCGAGTTGCAGGTCCTGGACGACAACTACGATAAGGTTAAGGGCAAGATCGACCCACGGCAGGTCCATGGCTCGGCTTACGGCATGGTCGCCGCCCAGCGCGGCTACCAGCGCCCCATCGGCGAATGGAACTTCCAGGAAGTCATCGTCAAGGGCTCCACCATCAAGGTTGAACTCAACGGTTTCATCATCCTCGACGCTGACCTCAGCAAGGTCGACATGGCCACGGTCATGGGCAAGAGCGCCCACCCGGGCAAGGATCGTAAGAACGGCTTCTTCGGCTTCGCTGGCCACGGCGATGCCGTCGGCTTCCGTGACCTCTCCATCAAGTCCTTGGCCGAAGCTAAGTAAGCCATGCAAGTTCGGCGTTCGTCGATTTTAGTCTTACTGGCCGCTGCCTCGACGTTGCTCGCCGAAGAGCGCGTTGAGTTTAACCGCGACATTCGGCCAATCTTCTCCGACACCTGCTTCACCTGTCACGGGCCCGACGAAGCGAAGACGAAGGGTAAGCTGCGCTTGGATTCCCTGGAGGCAGCCCGACGCGGAGGGAAGTCCGGCGACCCCGCGATTGTCCCGGGACACCCCGAGCAAAGCGCGGTGATGAAGCGGTTGCTAACGACGGATGCGGACGATCACATGCCACCCGCGGAGTTCCACAAGGTCTTGTCGAAGCAACAGGTCGACCTCGTGGGCCGCTGGATTAAGGAAGGCGCGGTCTACCAAGGCCATTGGGCTTTCCAAACGCCCAAGAAGCCGGCAGTCCCCACGATACCCGTAGGCGGCAACGCCATCGACGGATTCGTCACGCAAGCCCGCCAGGCCAATGGTCTAAGCGGCACCCCAGAAGCGAGCCGCCCGACCCTGCTCCGCCGCGCCGCGCTCGACCTGACCGGCCTGCCGCCCACCGAGACGGACCTCGCCGCCTTCCTCGCCGACACTTCCGCCGACGCTTGGTCCAAAGCCATTGATCGTCTCTTGGCCTCTCCACACTACGGCGAACGCATGGCGGCCCAGTGGCTCGACTTCGCCCGCTACGCGGACAGCAATGGTTTCCAGAGTGATACGACCCGCACGATGTGGCCGTGGCGCGATTGGGTCATCCGTGCCTATAACTCAAATAAGCCTTTTAATACCTTCACGGTCGAACAGCTTGCCGGTGACCTTCTGCCTAACGCCACCGAAGACCAGATCATCGCCACGGGCTTCAACCGTAACCATCGCCTGAACGGCGAGGGAGGTCGGATCGTCGCCGAATGGGCCGTCGAGACCGTCATCGACCGCGTCGAGACGACCGGCTCAACCTGGATGGCGCTGACGATGAACTGCTGCCGTTGCCACGACCATAAGTACGATCCGATTTCCCAGAAAGAGTTCTACCAATTCTTTGCCTATTTTAATTCCAACGACGAATCCGGAGTCCTCGGCGAATTCGGTGGGGCCGCATCGACCCGTAAAGGCGGGAACACCTCCCCGACCTACTCCTTCGCTTCGCCTGAAGCGAAGGTCAGCCTCGCCGAAGTCGAAAAGGCCATCGTTGCCGCCGAACTAGCGGTGAAGTCCGCCGCCAAAGTTGTCCCCGCTGCGCAGACTGCCTGGGAGCAAAAGCTGCGCCAAGGTTTCACGGCCAAGACCGCGACCTGGGCGACGCTGGCTGGCACGCAAGCCGTCAGTAAAGGTGGCGCTTCGTTGCAGCAGCAACCCGACGGCAGTTGGCTCGCGGGCGGCAAGAACCCCGACAAGGACGTCTACACCGTCACCGCACCCGCTCCCGCTGGCGAACTCACGGGCCTGCTACTCGAAGTCACGCCTGACCCCTCCCTGCCCTCGCAAAGCCTCGGGCGAGCCCCGAACGGCAACTTCGTCCTGAGCGGAGTGGATGCGTTTCTGACGCTCGCTGACGGCAAGAAGGTCGATATCGACTTCGTCGATGCGCAAGCCGACTTCAGCCAAGAAGGCTGGCCGATCAAGAGTTTGGTCGAAGGCGGCATCGCCACCAAGGGTGCGAAGGGCGCGAAGAAAGCGCGAACCGCACGTGCTAAGACGGGTGCCGGCTGGGCCATTGGCGGTAACGATCCCGAAAATCGCGTCCCGCGAAAGGGCCTCTTCGTACTCACACCGACCGCCGTTCCCGCCGGTGCGACCCTGACCATCTCCTTGCGCTGCGAAACCCTCGCGAACCACAACATTGGGCGCTTCCGCCTCAGTACGACCGGACTGCCCTCGAACCTCATCAGTTTGAAGGACACGCCGCAAGCCGCTGAACTCCGGGCGCTGATTCTGAAGGACCCCGCCACACGCACCGTCGAAGACCGTAAAGTTCTCGCCAAGGCGTTTACCGAAAGCCCGGAACACCCGAAGCGGGCCGCCGACGCCCACCTCGCGGGCCTACAGAACACTAAGAACATGCTTCCAGGCATCATCGATGTCATGGTGATGAAGGAACTCGCCCAGCCTAAGGACGCCTTTGTGCTTAACCGCGGTGAATATGATAAACCAGGGGCTAAGGTAGAACGAAAACTTCCCGCCGTTCTGCCGCCCCTGCCGGCCGGCGAACCCAATAATCGCCTCGGCTTCGCCCGCTGGCTGGTCAGCGGCCAACACCCCTTGACCGCCCGCGTTTGGGTCAACCGTGCGTGGGAAAACTTCTTCGGCACCGGCTTGGTGAAGACCTCCGAGAACTTTGGCTCCCAAGCCGAATGGCCGAGCCACCCTGAACTCCTCGACTGGCTCGCCGTGGACTTTGCGGAACACGGCTGGGACATGAAGCGTATGCAGAAGATGATCCTCATGAGCCAAGCGTATCGCCAGAGCACCGTGGTCACCGCCGAGAAGTTGGAAAAAGACCCTGAGAACCGGTGGATCTCCCGCGGTCCGCGCTTCCGTCTACCCGCCGAAACTATTCGCGACCAAGCCCTCGCCGTGAGCGGGTTACTCGTGCCGAAAATCGGTGGCGTCAGCGTAAGACCCTACATGCCGGAAGCCGTCTGGGACGAGACCAGCGTCTATGGTGACATGCGCAACTACAAGGCCGACACCGGCGAAGGCCTCTACCGCCGCTCGCTCTACACTATTTGGAAACGCACGGCGGCCCCGCCCTCGATGCTACTATTCGACTCGGCGACCCGCGAGTTTTGCACCGTGAAGCGCTTCCGCAGCAATACCCCCATGCAGGCGCTCTCGCTACTGAATGAAGTCACCTTCGTGGAAGCCTCGCGTAAGTTAGCCGAGCTCACCCTGCGCCAACCCGGGACCAGCGACCAACGCTTAGCTTGGGCCTTCCAGCGCGTCACCAGCCGTCCCGGTACGCCCGCCGAAATCGCAGTTCTCCGCAAGGGACTTGACCGACGCCTCACGGCTTATGCGGCCGACTTACCGGCGGCCAAGAAACTCCTCGCCAACGGCCAAAGTGCCGTGCCGACCGACCTTGATCCGGCTCAACTTGCCGCCTGGACCGTCACCACCAACGTCCTGCTTAACCTCGACGAAACCGTTACCCGCGAATGAACTGCAACGACCGCGACTTTCTCGGCCTTAACTCAGCTGATCGGCTGGCACTCTCCCGCCGCACCTTTCTGAAACGCTCGGCAGGCGGTATTGGCCTCGCCGCCCTCGGCTCGATTCTCGCCCCGGCGGCCTTCGCCGGTAAACCCGAGGTCGCTGGCTTCCCGAACTTCAAGCCTAAGGCCAAGAAGATCATCTACCTCTTTCAGTCGGGGGCACCGTCGCAGATGGACCTCTTCGACCCGAAGCCGGGGATGGCGAAATTCCGCGCCCAAGACCTCCCGGCGTCCATCCGTCAGGGCCAACGCCTGACCACGATGACCTCGGGGCAGAAAACTTTCCCCGTCGCCCCCTCCATCTTTAACTTCAAGCAATACGGCCAGTCAGGGATGTGGTTTAGCGAGGTCATGCCGCACATGGCCAGCAAGGCCGATGAATGGTGCATGGTGCGCTCGATGTTCACCGAGGCGATCAACCACGACCCGGCCATCACCTTCATGCAGACCGGCAGCCAGTTGGCCGGGCGACCCTCGATTGGCTCGTGGGCCAGCTACGGTCTCGGCAGCGAAAACGATAACCTCCCAAACTACGTGGTCATGTCGTCGTTCGGCAGTGGCCGGCCCGACGACCAACCGCTGTATGACCGCCTGTGGGGCGCCGGCTTCTTACCCTCGAAGCATCAAGGGGTGAAGTTCCGTAACAAGGGCGAACGCGTACTCTACCTTAAGGATCCGGAGGGTATGAGTCGGGACATCCGCCGCGAATCGCTCGATGAAATTTCCGCACTGAACCAGCAACGTCACGGCGTCTTAGGTGACCCCGAGATCCAGACCCGCATCGCTCAATACGAGCTCGCCTTCCGCATGCAGACGAGCGTGCCGGACCTACTCGATTTCTCCAAGGAACCGCAACACGTGCTCGACCTCTATGGTCCGGATGTGAAACGCCCAGGTTCCTACGCTTCGAACTGCCTGCTCGCTCGCCGCCTCTGCGAACGCGACGTCCGCTTCGTGCAGCTCTTCCACATGGGTTGGGACCACCACGGTGGCTTACCGAAAGCCCTCAAGGGCCAGTGTGCCGATACGGACCATGCGACCGCGGGACTGCTCACCGACCTCAAGCAGCGCGGGCTCCTCGACGACACGCTCATCGTCTGGGGTGGCGAATTCGGGCGTACCATCTACTCGCAAGGCGCTTTGACCGAGACCAGTTACGGCCGCGATCACCATCCCCGTTGCTTCACGGTCCTCATGGCGGGCGCCGGGGTTAAAAAAGGCCAAGTCCTCGGCGAGACCGATGACTTCTGCTATAACATCGTTAAGGACCCCGTCCACGTGCACGACCTCAACGCGACGATCATGCACCTCATGGGGGTAGAACACACGCGCCTGACGTACCGCTACCAGGGCCGCGACTTCCGCCTCACCGACATTCACGGCAAAGTGGTGAAGCAGATGTTAGCGTAAAATGCTGAGTGGCGGAATCGTTGGTTAGTTGATGACGAGGAAGAGATTCCACCCTGCACTCTGCCCTCCGTACTCTGTACTCTGTACTCCGTACTCCGTACTCTGTACTCTGTACTCTGTACTCCGTACTCTGTACTCCGTACTCTGTACTCCGTACTCTGTACTCCGTACTCTGTACTCTGTACTCCGTACTCCGCCCCTCACTTCCCCATCTGCTCCCGATACATCACCTTGAATGGGTTCTCGGCAGGACCTTTGACCCCTTCATTGACCATCATCGGGCGGACCTCTTTCCACCAGGCTTCGTGCTTGGCAGCGAGTTCGACAACGACCTCGGGGTGCTGGGCGGCGATATCGGTGGTCTCGCCATAGTCCGTACTGAGATCAAAGAGCTGCCAGGTCGGCTTGGCGGGCTCGCCCTGCGCGGCAGCCTTGGCCTTGCCCTTCCCCGCGGCCTGACCGTTACCAGCGGCGACCAAGTGCCAGCGGGTGGTGCGAACGCTGGTCTGGGCGTAATGACCAACCTCGGGGTCGGCCCCATTCCAGCGACCGACGTGGGTGAAGAGTGTGCGGTCGGGCCAGGCGACCTGCTGGCCGACTTTAGCCGTCAGCAACGGCAGTAAGCTACGTCCTTCCATCTGCGCCTGCATGGTCGCGGAGGCGGGCGTCCCGGTGAGCTCAAGGATAGTCGGGGCGACATCGATGTGTGCGGCGAGGGCCTTGACATCGCTCGGCTGGAAGCGTCCGGGCAGACGCCAGAAGGACATAGCTCGGATGCCGCCCATATAGGGTGTCCCCTTTTGCGCCCGCATCCCGGCGTTGAAGACCTTGGTGCCCGCGGTACCCCCGTTGTCGTTCATGAAGACTACCAGAGTGTCCTGAGCCAGGCCAAGGGCCTCGATTTTCGCCAGAATCCGGCCGACGTTTTGGTCGATGTTATGGAGCATGCCGAAGAAGTTTTCGGTGTCCTTCCCGAGCCCCTTACCTTCATAAAGTGCGGCGTCCTCGGGCTTGGCGTTGTAAGGTGCGTGCGGCGCATTGGTGGCCACCCAAGCTAGAAAAGGTCGCTTGGCGGCGGCTTCGCCCTCGATCCACCGGGTTGCTTGGGCGAAGAACTCATCGGTGCAGTAGCCGGCGGTCTTCACGAACTTACCGTTATGCAGAATCGTCGGCCCGTAATAGGAATTCTTCGGCACGTCACCACAACTGCCGGGATAACTCTGCCCGATACCACCAGCCCCATGGATGAAGACTTCGTCGAAGCCGCGTCGGTTAGGCTGATACTGGGCCTCGTCACCCAGGTGCCATTTGCCAAAGATGCCGGTTCGGTAGCCGGCCTTCTGCAGCTGCTCGGCCAAAGTCGCCGACCCAAGCGCCAGCCGTTCGCGCTCAAGGATGGTATGCGTGACGCCGTTCTTAAACTCGTGCCGGCCCGTGAGTAACGCGCTACGCGTCGGGGCACAGGTCGGCGAGACTTGGAAGTCGACAAACCGCACGCTCTCCGCGCGGAGGCGGTCGAGGTTCGGCGTCTTCAGGACCGGGTTACCATGGGCGGAAAGGTCGCCATAGCCTTGGTCGTCGGTCAGGATAAAGAGCACGTTTGGCTGGGTCGGACCAGCCAGCAGGCACACACAGGAAAGGAATAGCCAAGGTAAGCAGCGCATCGGGGTAGACCCAAGTTACCCGACCCCTCGGGCGATTCCAGAACGAACTACGGCCCTTGGCTGGACAGTCCCGCCCTGCGGTCCCTATAAATAAGACTCCGCGATGCACCCCTTCCGTTCGCTCCTTTGCCTACTCCCGGCCCTGCTCCTCGGCCAAGGTCAACCCGTGGGGGCCGACCTCTATCGTCAGTATTGTGCGGCCTGCCATGGGCAAGAAGGCCGCGGGATTGCCAACGCCTTCCCGCCCCTGGCTAGTTCTGACTTCATTACGACGCAACGCGCCAAGGCGCTCCGTGCGCCGCTGGAAGGCTTACGGGGAGACATCACCGTTAATGGGCAAAAATATAACGGGTGGATGCCGCCGGTCACGTTGACCAACGATCAGTTAGCCGCCGTTTATAATTATATCTTCACGCAGTGGGGCAACACCTACCCCGCCACCTCGGCCCAGGAAATCGCTGCCCTCCGCGCCCAGACGAAATACCCGACGCACGCCCTGCTGCTGGCGGCGATGTCGCCCGACGTCCTCCCCGTCGCACCCGCTGGCTGGAAATTCACGGTCGCCGCTCCGTTAGATTTTCAACCCACGCGTCTCGTCGCACATCCCGACGGCCAGCACGTCGTGGTGCTGGCTGCCAGTGGTGACCTCTGGTCTTGGAACATCGCCACCCGCGAAGTAAAACTTCTCTGGTCTGGAAAGGACATCTTGGACCCTAAGCTCGGCGATACCACTTGCCTTGGACTCGGCACCGATGACCGCGGCCGACTCTATTTCATCAGTAACCAAGGCAACAAGTCGAAGACCCCAGTCGAAAACGAGGTCACGATTTGGCGCACCGAGCCCTGGACCGGCGACGGTAGTTGGACCAAGCCCAAGGCGTGGCACCAGACCTCCTACCACTTCGGAGTGGGGCCCTATAACCACGGCGTCAACCACATCGCCCAAGGCCCCGATGGCCTGATGTACGTCAGCAGTGGCTCACGCACCGACGGCGGGGAGGAAGGTAACTCTCCGAACTACGATAAGTCCGGCGAGACCCCCTTAACGGCGTCGCTGTGGCGTCTGGACCCAAAACTCGAGCACCCACGCATCGAGATCTTTGCCCACGGCCTGCGTAATACCTACCACTTCATGTGGAACCATGCGGGCCAACTCCTCGGCGTTGAGAATGGCACGGATGCGGACACCCCCGAGGAACTTAACCTCATCGAACGCGGCAAGCATTACGGCTTCCCCTACGAATTCGGTGACTGGACGACGAAGCCCTACCCGCACACGCCGGACGCCCCGAAGGGCCTGCAGTTCGTCCGCCCGTTCAAGAACCTCGGCCCCGACGCTAACGATCGCGGCGGCAGCACGACCTTCACGCCGCACTCCTCTCCTTCGACGATTCTCGAGCTCGGCCCGGATTGGCCCGCTCCCTTGGGTAATAGTTACGTGATTACTCGCTTCGGTAACTACCTTAAGGACCAGAGCGGCTTCGACCTCATCCAGGCCCAACTGGACGTCGAGAAAAAGGAAGCCCGTATCCACACCTTAGCTACGCCGCTGGCCCGACCGATCTCCATGATTACCCTCCCCGGCCATCGCCTGCTCATCGCCGAATACTGCCGGGGTAATTCACTGGCCGCTGGCACAAGCACACCCGGAAGGCTTATTCTGCTCGAACCTAAGTAAGTTAGGCGCGCTAGCCTTTCCTCTCGCCCGCTCGTAACGGCTAGCCTTACGGAGGCTAAGTGGTCGTCTGAGCCGTTTCTATACGACGGCGGGCGACCAACCCGCTGACGGCTTAATGGTCATAGCCATATATTCTTATACTAAATATGGTGAATTGAAAGCCGTCCAGAGGCCCGCCAGACTCTCGGAACCATGAAGCCATTCGCCCTCCTCGCGGCCCTCGCCGCTGAACCAAACTATGCAGTGACGGACCCGCTCAGCTTCATCGAATACGGCGTGTACTTTGTCGCGGCGCTCGCGATTACCATCTGGGTCGGCCGGACGCTCTTCCGCAGCGGCCGTGCCTTCCTGGTCGACGCCTTCCACGGCAATGCGGCCATGGCCGACTCGGTTAATAACCTTCTGATCATCGGGTTCTACCTCGTGAACTTCGGTTTCATGCTGCTCTTCCTTTCGACGGGAACGCCCCCGGAGCGTGGCCTCACCGTGGCCGAGCACCTCAGCTGGAAGCTCGGCGTGGTTGTAATCGTCCTTGGCGTGATGCACTTGATTAACCTCATCGTCCTGAACGGCCTCCGGAACCGCGGCCTGAGCAGCACGCCGCCCCCGATTCATAAGGCCTAAGCAGTCGGTCGCTTGCGCAAGACGAAGCTCCGGTAACTTAATTCGCCACTCACGGCGTCGCGGTACAGCCGCGAGCCCTGAACACCGGCGAAGTCGAGCCCCAGTCGCTGCAGGAACCAAGGGAAGCAGGTACGGATCATCGCCGTGTAGCGGGGCGTGTTGAGTTCCATGCCACGGACAACCTCGGGATTGATAAGGCGCATCTTTTCCAGACGCAAAGTCGGATGCCGTGCCAAGCCTTCCACCCATGATACTACCTGTGACGGATAGCGCAGGTCGGCATGGACCAACCGACCGCCCGGCTTAAGCACGCGAGCGGCCTCATCCACGAATTTCCGAAAATCTGGGTAGCAGTGCGAAGCTTCGACATTCACCACCACGTCAAACGACCCATCCGGAAACGGTAGGGCCATCGCATCGCCTTGGACAAACCGGAGGTTGGCGACCAGATGGCGGGCTTGGCAGTAGCGGATGCCCTCGGGGTTTAAGTCGAGCCCGACGTATTCCGCCGGCCCGAAGGTGCGCGTCAGGTAGGAAGCCCCACCCCCGTGACCACAACTCACCTCGAGCACGCGGGCCCCCGCCAGCCCAGCCACTGCGGCGACGTGATGGTAGAGTTGAATGTTTGGACGGAACGGCTCATCGGCGGGCGCCAACGGAATCCCCATGGGCGGCTCGGTCTCAAATGCGTAGTTCAAAAAGTCGATGCCTTGGGTACGGACGCGGCGGGTGAAGAACGGATACCACCAACGCCATAACGCTTGGCGCATCGCAGGACGACCGAGGATCTCTTCGATTAAAGCCATACCCCTTGCTCCACCAAAGCTTTAGTGGCGGCGGCGGACCAACCGCGATTAGCGACGGGGTTAGCCGGACTTGGATGCGGCACCTTCGCAAAGGTCACCAGCAGCCCAGCCAGAGCCTCGCGGGCGCGCGCCTCGGCATAGCCGCCGACGCCGACGACCGTCGTCACGCCCAGGGCTTCGACCATCGTGCGGAGGAGTTTATCGCAGGCCTTATTCACGGGAGCCATCGCCTCAGCTGGTAATTCCTCTGGCACTACATTGCGACCCAGTTTAGTGTTTTCCAAGAAAAGTAGCGGGCAATAGTTGTGCACCAAGTGATCAGTAAAGAAACGCTCTGGGGTGACAAAGCGCTCCTGGAACAGCCCCCATAGGCGCCGACCGCTAACCTCCGACCGATGGCAGGCGAACCCTGTGACCTTCTTTCCAGGATGTTCGATGGGCGGGCATCCCACCGGCATCTCCAGACCGAGCCAATCGCGGACGACGGCGACCTCGCCGAAAGGCACGCCCGTCTGGGCCATCCCGAATGGCCCCGGATTCATGCCTAAGAATAGCACGCGACGAGTTCCGGCGGCCGCATATCGACGTAAGTAAGCCTCGTGAGCATCCCAAGCGTAATCCAAGGGCCGATAGACCAAATCTGCCGGCTTCGGGAAGGACAAACCCGCGAGCGCCTTCCGTAACGCAAGCGTCGCTGGGATGACTCGGGAAGCGGGCATGACAGCATCACAACCCCGCCGTCGCGGCGGGTCGAGCCGGAAGCCACCTGCCCGGCGGGTGAGATTTCCCCTTGCGCTTCCGGCAGGGGGATAAAAAGTCCTCGCCTACTCACGTGAGCAAACCAACGCCTTGGACCACTAAAGACGCCGAAGACTACTACGGCTTCAAACGCTGGGGAGGTAACAACTTCTCCGTCGATCCGCAGGGCAACCTGTGCGTCCACCCGAAGGGGGACCACCGCAAGATCCGCATTGCCGACATCATCAAGGAAGTCGAAGCCTCGGGCCTCAAGCCCCCGCTGACCATCCGGGTGCAGGACATGCTGCGCCAGCGCGTCATCCAGATTAACGAAGCGTTCCGCAAGGCCATCGACGAGGAAGGCTACGAAGGGCGCTACCGCGGCGTCTTCCCGATCAAGGTCAACCAACTCCGCGAAGTCGTCGAAGAAATTCTCGACGCCGGCGAAGAATATGACTTCGGCCTCGAAGCCGGCTCCAAGCCCGAGCTGATTATCGCCCTCGCCCTCCTCGAGAACCGTAAAGCCCTCCTCATCTGCAACGGCTACAAAGACGAAGAATACATCGAGCTCGCCCTCATGGGCCGCCGCCTCGGCAAACAGACCATCATCGTCGTCGAGCAGCTGTCTGAAATCGACGCCATCATCCGCATCGCCCGCCGCATGGGGGTGCAGCCGCAAATCGGCCTCCGCGTCAAGCTCACCACCGCCGGCGAAGGCAAGTGGGCGGACAGCACGGGCGAGAACGCCAAGTTCGGCCTCACCGCTTCCGAGATTGTCGAAGTCGCCCAGCGCCTGACCAAGGCCAAGATGAAGGATGCCCTGCGCCTCGTCCACTTCCACATCGGCTCACAGGTCCCGAACATCGGCACCATCAAGAAGGCTGTGGTCGAAGCCACCCGCTTCTACTGCGAACTCAAGCGCATGGGCTTCCCCATGGGCCTGCTCGACGTCGGGGGCGGCTTAGGTATCGACTACGACGGTAGCCGTTCGGCGTATGAGTCCTCCATGAACTACAGCATGGAAGGCTACGCCCGCGACGTCGTCGCGAACATCAAACAAATCTGCGAAGAAAGTAATGTCGCCCTCCCGGACATCGTCTCGGAATCCGGCCGCGCCCTCGTCGCCCCACACTCGATCCTCATCTTCGAAGCCGTTGACCGTATCACCCGCGACGAAGGCAAGGTCGACCTCTCCAAGGGCAAGCCGCACCAGCTGATTCGCGAGCTCGAGGCCATCCGCAAGAACAAGCGGAAGTTTGACCCGCTGGAACGCTACCACGACGCCAAGGAAAAGCGCGAAGAAGCCCATGCCCGTTTCAGCCTGGGCAACCTGAAGCTCGAAGAACGCGCGCTGGCCGACCGGCTCTTCTGGGACATCTGTCGCCAGATCCGTTCCGACCTCGCCCACACCGCGGACATCCCAGATGAGCTAGCCCGCCTGGACTCCATGCTGGCCGAGCAGTATGTCTGTAATTTTTCGGTCTTCCAATCCCTGCTCGACCACTGGGCCTTGGATCAGCTCTTCCCGATCGCCCCGATCCACCGCCTCAATGAGCGCCCAACGGTCCAGGCCACGCTCGTGGACATCACGTGCGACTCCGACGGCAAGGTGGATGACTTCATCGACCTGGAGGACGTCCGCAAGACGCTCGCCCTACACCCGTTCAAAGCTGGAAAACCCTACTACATTGGGGCCTTTATGGTCGGCGCCTACCAGGACATCATGGGCGATTTGCACAACCTCTTTGGCCGGGTGAACGAGGCCCACGTCTTCCTCGAAGACGACGAAGCCGATGGCTTCTACATCGAAGAAAGCATCCCGGGCTACTCGGTCGAACGCATCCTCGGTATGATTCAGTACAACGCGGAAGACCTCTGCCGCATGCTTAAGCGCCAAGTGGATAAGGCCACCAAGGCCGACTCCGTCCGTCCGCGCGAAGGCGTGGCGATGGTTGACCTCTACGAGCGCCTGATTCGTGGCCGCACTTACCTCATCCCGCAGCGGGAGGAGAAGCCGGTGACGCTCAAGAAGGTTCGCCCGAAGGGCAAGTAAGCCTTAGGCCAGAATCAGCTTCAGACGCTTGAGCTCTTCGAGCGTCAGCGCAGGGGCTTCGCGGAGATTCTCGTACGAATCGACATTCGCGAGCCAGGCCCAGTGATCGCCGCAATCAATCCGCTCCATGAAACGGAGCCGGAGCGTGGCGATCGCGCCCTTTAAACGGTAGAGGCCATCGGCGACATGTTCGACCTCGCCCCCGAGCTGGGCGACCTTGTCGACGTTGTGGCCGGACTTCTTGCCGAGAAGCTTGATGTGATTGGCCTGGTCTTGCGCGAGATAGTTGAGGAGACCGATCGGGTTAGCCTCGAGGTTCTCCAGCGTCTTAGTGTCCTTGTAGACACCGACGATAAAGCGCTTCGGCTTCATCGAGATCGGCGTTACATAACTACAAATATTAAGGTTACCCTTCCCCTTCGCCGTCGTGGCCAGACTGTAGATAGGGCCGTCGACACGGTTCCATGGTTTAACGCGAATGCCGGGCATAGGGTGGGGTTTCTTTTAGTCAGCCGAGCGGTGTTTCGGTTCCCCCTTTTTTTTCTGTCCAACCGCCGCCCCCTGAAATAGACCTAGGCATGCCGTTCCGCCTATTTTTGTCCGCCCTCGCCGCCCTGATGTCGCCGGTCGGGTCGGCCGGCGCCGAGAGCCCCCCTACGCTCAAGAAGGACGTGCCCTACGTCGAAAACGGCCATGTCCGGCAGAAACTCGACCTCCGACTCCCCGCTGACCCCAAGGGCGCGCCCGTGGTCCTCTGGATCCACGGCGGCGGCTGGCTCGCCGGCAGCAAGGAAAACCCACCCATCGCTGCCTTGACCGCCCAAGGGTATGTCGTCGCGTCGATGAATTACCGCTACTCCTCGCAAGCCCCCTTCCCCGCCCAGCTTGAAGACGCCCGCGCCGCCGTCAAGTGGCTGCGCACGCACCAGACCGAGTTCGGCTACGACGGCAAGCGCATCGCCGCTTGGGGACACTCGGCCGGCGGCACGATGGTTTCACTGATTGGTTCACGCCAAGATAAAGATGCCGAAGTCCAGGCGGTCGTGAACTTCAGCGGCCCCACTGATTTCGGCGCCATCATCAAAGACGCGATCGACGGTGGGTACGACGAGCGCCTCGATACACCGATTAATATGGTCGCCCTACTCCTCGGTGGACCCGTCAAAAAGAAGCTGCCGCTCGGCCTCGAGGCCAGTCCCGTCACCCACGTGACTGCTAAATCTGCTCCGTCGCTCTTGGTCTTCGGCGCCAAAGACACCCTCGTTGCACCCGTGCAAGGCACGAACCTTTTCACTGCGATGAAGAAGGCGGGCGCTACGGTCGAACTCCTGGCCCTCCCCAACGCGGGGCATAATTCAGTGAACCGGGAGACCATTGAGCGGGCACTCGTTTGGACTGATCGGGCCCTCGGCGTGAAACGCTAAGCGCGACCATGGCGACGATTCTCGCTTGCCACGGCTTCACCGGTGAAGGGGCCGACTTCGAGCCCTTGCGGGCCGTCCTGCCCACCGGCCACAAACTGGCGGCACCCGATTTCCCTGGCCATGGTTCGCGCCGCGGCCTGCGCTCGCCGGCCGACTATTCATTAGCCGCGCACCTCGCCATCTTGGATGAGTCAACCCGTGCTGCCACTGAACCCGTGACACTTCTCGGCTACTCGATGGGCGGACGGCTGGCGCTGCACTGGGCCTTAGCCAATCCCGGCAAGTTCCGACAACTCATCCTCGTCGGTGCTAGCCCGGGTCTGGCCACGGAAGCCGAACGGGCGGAACGGACCTACGCGGATAATGCGGTGGCGAAATACCTCCGGACCGAAGGGCTACCGACTTTCTACAAGTATTGGCACAACCAGCCCTTCTTCCGGACCCTCCTGGCCCTGCCAGCCCCGCAACTTGAGCCCATCCTATCACGTCGCCGCCAAAACGACCCTGAAGGCCTAGCCCTGAGCCTGGAACACGTCGGCACCGGCCGACTCCCCTCGCTCTGGGAACGCCTCTGCGAGCTGAACGGACCCGTTGACCTCGTTACGGGCGAAGATGACCCAAAATTCACGGAGCTCGCCCGACGGATAGGCGAGCGCCTGCCCAAGGCGCGCCTAAGTGTCATCGAAGGCTGCGGACACGCCGTTCACCTCGAACGACCGGCCGACCTCGTGCAAGTCTTGCGCTAAGACCGTTAGATCCGGCGCATCACGGTCTTGGCGAGGCCTTGGATCACCAGCTCATTCACTGGGATGAGGTCAGGGTAATTCTTATTCTCGGCCTTCAGGAAGACCTTACCGCCCTGCTTAATGAGACGCTTCAACGTTGTCTCATTGTCAATCAACGCCGCGACGATATCGCCGTGCTTCGGTTGGCCAGGCTCGATGATGACCGTGTCGCCATCGTTGATGTCGGCATCGATCATGGAATCACCACGGACGCGAAGCGCGAAGGACTGCGGCGAGCGGCGACGCGAGCCCTCGGCAATCGGCACCTGCATCGTGGAAAGGACGCCCGAGGATTCGGTATAGTCAGGGAGACCCGCGGCGATGGCTCCGGCGAACTTCACTTCCTCAAAGTTGACGATTTGGTCTTCGCTGGGGCCCTCATAACGGATGACCGTCTCGGAAAGGTCGGCACTGACCTCGGGGGCAATCTTGTAAGCTCGGGCGGCGCCAGGGATGCGCTGGAGGACGCCCTTGCGCTCGAGGGCCTGCAGGTGGCCGAAGACGGCGTTCGTGCTGGCGAAGCGGAACTTGGCCTGGATATCGCGGATGCTCGGCCAATAGGAGAGTTCGGCGACATGCTGGCGCATATAGTCGAGGATGGCCTGCTGCTTTTTAGTGAGTGCTTCCATAGTGAACGGATGTTTCTGAAAATTTGTTCACCTGTCAATAACTCAATGAAAGGCCATAAAACGGTCGCTGCCCTACCCAAAGGGGGCCAAAGACCCTCCCAAACCGTCCTGGGGGCAATTTTGCTTACAGACCCCAAGCCTTCAGGGCGTCGTCAATGGCCTTCCCCATGAACTCGTAACCGGCGTCGGTCGGGTGCAGGAAGTCCGACATGATGGCTCTGGTGATCCGCCCATCGGGCTGGATGAACCGGGCGGAGAGGTCGATATACCGGTCACAAATCTTGGGCGCGCTTACCACCAGCATCGAGTTCACCTCGGCAGCCTTCTGGCGCATGGCGTCCGGGCGTTCGCCGCGCGGCAGGAGACCGAGCAAGAGAATCTTGGCGCCAGGCGTCTTAGTACGGATTTCAGCACACACCGCTTCGATGCCTTCAACGGTCTCGGCGACCGTGTTGGTATTCAGGTTATTCGTCCCGATCAAGACGACGTAGGCCTTGGGGCTCAGCCCCTTCACTTCGCCGTGCCGGAGACGCCAGAGGACATTCTCCGTTCGGTCCCAGCCATAGCCCAAGTTGAGCGGGGCATGCGGCACAATATACTTATCCCAGGTTAAAGCACCCGCCACGCGGGACGACTTTGGCTCGCCGGACCAGAAGTGCGTAATCGAATCACCAATGAAGACGACTTTCGCTTGCGAAGCACCCGGCTTGTTCAGCGCGAGGATTATGTTGTGGCGCTCGACCCAATCGTACGTGCGGTGGTCGCGGTTCTGCGTAACCGGCACTTCGGCCGAGTTAGGGAGCTCCGAAGGGTTCACGGGCAAAGACTTGCTGACGACCGGACCAATGCGCTTCTGCTCGACGAAGACGGCCGCTTTGACCGTTCCGCCTTCGGGGAGCACAATGGGCGCCAGATAGACACCCGCGGAAAAGTCTGGGTCACGGCCATCCAAGGTATAGCGGACCACGTCGGTTGGCGCGTTGGTCTCAATCGTGATGACCTTCTTGGCGGCATCGACTTCCATGATGTCGATGGCAGCCTGCGCGGACGCCACGAAAGCCACGGCACCAAGTAAGGCAAGGAAGAGGCGGGGCAAGGACATCCCTCGGTTGTAAGGGCCTTAAACCTAAAGGACAAGGTCTAGATAGCCCCACTATCCCGACCGCTCAGCGCTTCTGCAGGACTAGAATGATGTCCGAATAGTCGGCCTTGAGCGGCCGGGTCGATTCTAAGTCGTAATGGAAGTCATGGCAGACGACCAACTTCAGCTCCGGCACCTGAGCCAAGAGTGCCCGGACCTCGGTGGGCGAATAAGTCCGAAACTTCCAATGGGTCTCTTCCTCCCAGGTCTTGCCGTCCTGCGTGATCTTCATGCGTGTCCGCATAGCCTCCGTTCGGCGCGTCCGGACCGCGGGTGCGGACCAAGTGTCACTCACGACACGGATACCCTGCCGACGCCCCGACCAGCGCTCATGGTCGGGAGGGTTCTGGGCATAATCGGTTAGGTGAATGCCAATCAGGCAAAGGCCACCAGGGCGTAAAGCCTTCGCCATACGACGCAAGGAGGCCACCGCCCCGCGTTCGGTGCGGACGTATTTGAAGGTGCTGACGAAACAATGGGCGACGTCATAGGGCTGCCCCTTGGGTAAGGAAAAATCCTCGAGCCCGTCGCGCCAGACTTTCACTGCGAGCCCCTTTTCCTTGAGGCGTTTTTGGGCGTAGGCGACTTGATGGCGATTCAGGTCAAAGCCCGCGACGTGATGGCCGCGCAGCGCCATGGACTCCAGCAGGCGGCCGGAACCACACGCGGGCTCGAGCACGCGTAACGGACCGGTGCGATGCGGGCAATGGCGCTGGACGATGCCTTCGATGAACCGCGACTCCTTCTTCGTGTAGTCCGCATAGACGATATCGTAGTATAACGGCGAGTCATACCAAGCGGTGGAGGATTTCTTGGGGGAAGCCATGGAAATACGGGACTGGGGGATAGGTCATAGGGGATGGGAAAGGGGGAAAGGCCGTAATGGCATCGAGCCAAACCCTTTCCCCTACCCCCTATCCTCAATTACCTCTTACTGGTAAATCTCGCCGCCCTGCTCGCGGAACTCTTTGGACTTCTCCGCCATCCCTTGCTGCAAGGCTTCTTCAGCGGAAACGCCTTGGGCGTCGGCGAACTTACGGATGTCGTCCGAGATTCGCATCGAACAGAAGTTCGGCCCGCACATGGAACAGAAGTGGGCGGTCTTGGCCGCGTCCTGCGGTAAGGTTTCGTCGTGGTATTCCTGGGCGCGCTCTGGGTCGAGGGCCAAGGCGAACTGGTCTTCCCAGCGGAACTCGAAGCGGGCCTTCGACAAGGCGTTATCGCGACGCTGGGCCGCCGGATGACCCTTGGCGAGGTCGGCCGCATGGGCGGCAATCTTATAGGCGATGACGCCCTCGCGGACGTCGTTCTTGTTCGGCAAGCCGAGGTGTTCCTTAGGGGTAACGTAGCACAGCATGGCCGTACCGTACCAACCGATCATGGCGGCACCGATGGCGGAAGTGATATGGTCATACCCCGGAGCGATGTCCGTCGTGAGCGGCCCAAGCGTGTAGAACGGGGCCTCGTGGCACCACTCCAACTGCTTGTCCATGTTCTCCTTGATCATGTGCATCGGCACGTGGCCCGGTCCTTCGTTCATGACCTGCACGCCGCGATCCCACGCCCGCTTCGTCAACTCACCTTGGGTCTTCAGTTCAGCGAACTGGGCCTCGTCGTTAGCGTCGGCAATCGAACCGGGACGGAGGCCGTCACCGATGGAGAAGCTGACGTCATAAGCGGCCATAATGTCGCAGATGTCGTCCCAATGGGTATAAAGGAAGTTCTCCTTATGGTGCGAGAGACACCACTTCGCGAGAATCGAGCCACCACGGGAAACGATACCAGTCACGCGACGGGCCGTCATCGGGATATAGGCTAAACGCACGCCCGCGTGGATAGTGAAGTAGTCGACGCCCTGCTCGGCCTGCTCAATCAAGGTATCACGGAAGACCTCCCAAGTGAGGTCTTCGGCGCGGCCGTTGACCTTCTCCAGCGCTTGGTAGATGGGCACGGTACCGACCGGGACTGGACAATTTCGCAGGATCCACTCGCGGGTCTGGTGGATGTTCTTTCCGGTGGAAAGATCCATCAACGTGTCGCCACCCCACTTGATCGACCAGCGCATCTTTTCGACTTCTTCTTCGATGGACGAGGCCACCGCCGAATTACCAATGTTGGTGTTAATCTTCACCAAGAAGTTACGGCCAATAATCATGGGCTCGAGTTCAGGGTGATTGATGTTAGCCGGAATAATGGCGCGACCACGGGCGACCTCCGAGCGGACGAATTCCGGGGTGATCTCGTCCGGGATGGCGGCCCCAAAGGACTGCCCCGGGTGCTGGAAGCCGAGGGCGTGACGCGGTAACGCCTGCTCTTGGCGAGCGGCTTGGACGCGCTGGTTCTCGCGAATGGCGATGTATTCCATCTCGGGCGTGATGATGCCCTGCTTGGCATAGGCGAGCTGGGTCGGGCGCTGGCCAGGCTTACCCTTATAGACTTGGCGGTTGCCGCGGTCGAACTGGACCAAGCGGTTACGCGAAGTTGCGCGTTGGGCGGTCTCGGCGTGCTTCCAAGAAAGGTAACCGTCGTCTTCCGGCTTCAGTTCGCGGCCAGGTACGGCCTCGACGTCGTTACGCTCGAGCACCCAAGGCAGGCGGATGGCCGGGAGGCCGAGTTCGACGTCATGGTGAAACGAGGTGTCACCCCAAGGGCCAGACGTGTCGTAAACCCGCATGGGCTCGTTCGGCGTTAGGGTGCCGTCAGGCCGGCGCGAAGGCGCCAAATTAATCTCACGCATGGGCACACGGACGTCGGGCCGCGAGCCAGGTACGTAGATGCGGGCGGATTTTGGGAAGGGAGAGGTTTTGTCGGTGACCATGAATGCGGGTATAAAAGCGTATGCTCAGAAACGCATCAACGGTCCGAAAAAAGGGGTGCACTGAACAATCCACTTCCTACGGCGCGATGCGCATCAGGTACAAGGGTTCGAGGCCAAGCCTCATCTCAGTCCTGTCGAGGACTCCCCTGGGAAAAACGTACAAGGAACGCCCACATCAATGCGGGCAGGGTCTGAACTAGCAAGAGGGTTTATGGGTTCGAAGGTTGGCCCTCGCTTGCCACCGAGCTAGGGAAGGCTTACTCCCTCTCAGGTCCCCCTCTCCCGCCCATGTTGCTCGAAATCGTCGCCTACTCCTACGCCTCGGCACTTGCCGCCCAACAAGGTGGCGCCGACCGCGTTGAACTTTGCGAAAACACCGCCGAGGGCGGTACCACGCCAAGCCTCGGGACACTTGAGGCCACCCGAGCCCTCCCGGGTCTCAAGCTCCACGTCATGATACGCCCGCGGGGCGGCGACTTCCTCTACACGGACGCCGAGTTCCGTATCATGCTACGCGAAATCGCCATCGCCAAGGCTGCCGGTGCGGACGGGGTTGTCTTCGGCCTCCTTAAGTCCGATGCCACGGTCGACATCGAACGCACCCGCACGCTCGTCCAAGCGGCTGCCGGGATGTCCGTCACCTTCCACCGAGCCTTTGACTGGGCCGCCGACCCTGCCGACGCCTTGGAAGCCGTGATCGCCGCGGGCTGCCACCGCGTACTGACCTCGGGCCAAGCCCCCAACGCCCTCGCGGGAGCGGCGGTCATCGCCCGGCTCGTACAGCAAGCAGGCGATCGCTGCGTTATTTTAGCCGGGGGCGGCGTCAGCGAAACCAATGTCGCCGAACTGGTGCACCGCACGGGCGTCCGCGAAGTCCATGCCTCGCTACGCGGTATCCAGGGCACGCGCATGACCGTTCGTCCCCCGAGCGTTTCGCTCGGCGCGGCGCCCGACTGGCCAGCCGATGCGATTCCCGTCGCCGACTCCGCTCGCGTGGCCCAAGTCAAAGCTCTCTTAGGCTGACCGCGGTCCAGCCGTAAATAAAGCAGCCTGACCCACCAAGGTCAGGCTGCGTGCATCACACACTGAAAAGTTTAGGCGCGGTTGGTCGAAAGCTGCGCGCGCAGGTACTCGACCGTGCGGCGAACATTCGGATCCACTTCCATTTGATTCACGACCGTCTTACGGGCGTGGATCACGGTACCATGGTCGCGGCCACCAAAGGCACCGCCGATGGAAACGAGGGACATACCCGTCAGCTGCGTCGTGAGGTACATCGCGACTTGGCGAGGGAAGGCGATGTTCTGCATGCGGCGCTTGGACGTCATGTCGGACATCTGAATACGGTAGTGTTCCGCCACCTTACGCTGAATCACTTCAGCCGTGAGGGTGTGGCTGGCTTCCTCGACGAGAATATCATGGAGGAGCTTCTCAACCTGGACGAGGTCGAGCGGCTTGCGGGTCATGCCCGTCAGACCAGAAATACGGGTGATGGCGCCTTCGAGGTTACGGACATTGCGGGCAATGCGTGAAGCCATGAAATCAGCGATTTCTGGGCTAAGTTCGAGGCCGCGGGCCTGGGCCTTCTTGTGCAGGATAGCGGTGCGCGTTTCGAGGCCAGGGGCCTGAATCGAAGCCACCATGCCCCACTGGAAGCGGGAAACGAGGCGCTCCTGCAGCTTCGCGATTTCGGAAGCGGGGCGGTCGCTGGTGAGGACGACTTGC
>CAIXHF010000130.1 GCA_903919185.1 uncultured Opitutia bacterium
ATGCACCTACCTTTGCTCGGCATCGCTTGGCTAGCCGCCAACCCACAAGTCAGCCTGCCGACCATCAGCGTTCTCTTCTTTATCGAATACTTCGCTTACGGTGCAGGGGTCTGCGCTTTGCTGCTGGCGATGATGAAAATGGCCGCCGGCGAAGAAGCGGCCACTCGCTATGCCCTGCTCTCGACCATCGCCTTGGTCGCCAGCTACCTGCCGGGACTATGGGCCGGCAGCCTGGCCCAACAGCTCGGCTACGCCCACTACTTCCTCTTCGCACTGACCCTCGCTATCCCCGGCCTGCTCGCTGCTTATTGGGGGCGACGGGCCTTTGCCGAAGGCTAAACCTTTTTCGGCAGGACGACTAAAGTCTGCGCGAGCTTGGGATCAAGATAACGCTGGGCAAAAGATTGGACGGACCGTCCATCCGTTGCGGCCATGCGCCGATCCCACTCGGCATCGAAGTTAGCGCCCAGTCCAACGAGTTCCCGGACCATGGCGCCCTGCATTCGCGCACCGGCGGATTGACGGCCCTGGCGACGGCTCACTCGCAGGCGACGCTTGGCGTCTTCAATTTCCTCGGGCTTAAACTGGCCTTTACGGAGGCGTACGAGTTCAGACTCCATTTCCTGGAGGACTTCTTGCGCAGCTTCGGCCGTGGTGCCCGCATACAAGTAGAACATACCTTGGTCGACCGTCTCGACGCGGGTCGCCCCGACGAAATAGGCCAAGCCTTTCTCCTCGCGGACGCGATGGAAGAGGCCACTGGCCATGCCACTGAGTAATTCTTCCGCGATGTTAGCGGATGTCACGAGGTCGGGGCCGAAGCCGCAATGCGGGTAGGCCACGCAAACGACGGCCTGCTCTCCGACTGCTTCATGGCGGTCACTTTGGGCTGTCCGTGGTGCGTGGGTGGGTAAATCTTTAGTCTCAAAGGCAACCTTAGGGAGATGCCCGAAACGGGCCTCCACGAAGTCCAAGGCCATCTGGCGATCGTAGGAACCGCTGATACCCACCACCAGGTTACCTGCCACGACGAGTTGCTGATGTAAGCTCGCCAAATCGGCAGTCGCAATCGCCGCTAAAGTCTCCGGTGTACCCGAAGCATCGACGCCGAGGGGGTGGTCGCCAAAGAACTGCTGCAGGAGACGCAGGCGGGCCTTTTCGACAATATCGTCTTCGGCCTCACGACAGGCCGCGATGGCGGCGGAGCGTTCCGTTTCGAAGGTTTCCGGTAATAATTTCGGGCAGAGCACGCCGTCGGTGACGAGCTCAGCGATCTTTGCGAAATCCGAGCTCAGGGCTTCGCCCCAGACGCCGCAGGTGATTTGCGAACCGTAATCCGCAAAGGTTGCCCCCATCGCATCCACCTGACTAGCGACTTCTTCTTTAGTGCGCTTAGCCGTATCACGGGTGAGTAGGGTCGATAACAAACCAGTGGTCCCACGCTTGCTGGCTTCTTCGTAGGCCGTACCTGCAGACACAAACACCCCGAAGCCTGCCTTGGGGATGGCTTCATCAGGCTGCAGGAGGACACGGACACCGTTTGCGAGGGTGATGAGTTCAAAGGTTTCGGAAGCAGGCGTTGGCCGGCGAGCTAGCACGACTTCCGCGGCCTTCTGTCCACGCATGGTCGCTTGGGTTACGGTCTCGGGCTTCAACCACTGCCGGGCAGACTTGGTAAGTTCCTCCGGCGTGACCTTGGCGAGTTCCTCGACACCACGGCGGGGCCAAGAAATGTCATGGCCCACACAAGCGGCGTAACCATATCGCGCCACGGCGGCATGGATGTTCTTCAGGCCGTTGACCATCGCGACGACGGACTGACGGCGCACCTTGTCCAGTTGAGTTTGCGAAACGCCTTTTTGGAGGAGTCCATCGATGACCTCAAAATACGCACGCTCAACCGACGCCGCATCTGTACCGGCATCCCCGATCCAACTTAACCAGGCTAAGCCGACATCGCGGATGCCCATGACATGCGCGTCGATAGCGTGGACAAGTTTGCGCTTCTCCCGGAGTTCATCCCAAAGCAAAGAGCTATTCCCCGAACCTAGGACGCCTAGGCACAAGTCCAGCGGCGCACGGCCTTGCTCGAAGAAGCCGGGGACACGCCACGTCGCCACGCCCTTGGTGGTCGAGACATCGCGGACCAAGTCACAGCGGCGGGGGCCCGCTTGGGGCGGTTCAAACGCTGGGATCACCTCGAGGCTGGGGCGACGGGAGAAGCGCGCAAACCAACGTTCCGCTGAGGCAAAAGCTTCCTCTGGCTCCATGGAGCCACCCAGAGCGAGCACGACATTACTCGGGGCGTAACGACCCGCATGATAGGCGCGGAGATCTTCCGGGGTGATCCGGATAAAGAGTTCGCGGTGTCCGATAATCGGATGTCGCATCGGGTGACTCCGCAAGGTCTCCGCCAGCACCTGCTCCGCCAAAATACTGTCGTGCTCATCGTCGCGCATCGCGATTTCGCGTAGAATTACCTCGCGCTCCATCTTGCAGTCCGCGTCGGAAATCAACGGGTCGAAGACCATCTCAGACAAAGCCTCCATCGCGGTTTCAAAGCCCTCCTGCGGAGCATCAATATGGTAGACGGTACGGTCAAAGGTCGTGTAGGCGTTGGAATTACCGCCCGAACGATGGACGGCTTCGGTCAACTCACGATTGGTGAAGCGCCCCGTACCCTTGAAGACCATGTGTTCCAGGTAATGCGAAATGCCTGAGCCTTCCCAGCGCCCTTCCTGGGCGCTCCCAGTCCGCACCCACGCCTGGACCGTACATAAGCCAATGTGCGGACGGTGCACGTAGATGACCTCCAAGCCGTTCGCGAGTACGCGTCTTTCGGGGTCTGGGCCGGCGATCTGACTGAAGCTAAGGCCTTCAAGAAATGACATGCTGTTAGGTATGCCCCTCGGGCAGGCGGGCGCAAGCGTCCGGCGTGGGTTATTTGCCGTGTCTTGACCCTGCGAGCATCGTCTGCTCGGGCCAGATGGAACCATTGCAGCTGGCTGAGTAAATCAACAATGCCATTGAAAAACAAGGGGAGCCCCCCTATCCCCTTCTTTCCCCTTGTTCCAAGGGCCTCTCCGTCCTTCCCGCTATTCGTCCATGTATATCCCCCCTGAAATCCGTGCCCACCTCGAAGAGGTTGAGCGCCGCTCTGGCTACCTCTGGAAGTTCCTGGATGTCGCCGGCAAGCAGGTGTTGATTGGTAAGCTCGAAGAACAGATGACCGCCCCTAACTTCTGGGACAGCCAGAAGTCCGCTCAGAAGGTCATCTCCGAGTGCAACGGCTACAAGACTATCATCAGCCCCCAAATTGCCTTTCGCCGGAAACTCGATGATGCCAAGACCTTGGCCGAGTTAATCGTCGAGTCCCCCGACGGCTCCGCCGACGCCGAGGTCGAAGAGTTGCGCATTCTCGCCAGCGATATGTTGGCAGAGGTCGCCGAGCTTGAAATCGCCTCCTTCCTTTCGGGCTTGCATGACAAGTCTAACGCCATCGTCACCGTGAAGGCCGGCGCGGGCGGCACCGAATCCAACGACTGGGCTGATTTACTCTTCCGCATGTACACCCGCTGGGCTGAACGCCGCGGCTTTAAGGTCGAAATCGAAGATGTCGCCGAAGGCGAAGGCGCTGGCATCAGCCAAGCGACCTTCCGCCTCGAAGGCCCTAACGCTTACGGTTACATCAAGGCCGAACGTGGCGTCCATCGGCTCGTTCGCATTTCCCCATTCGACGCCAACGCGCGCCGCCACACGTCGTTCGCCTCCGTCGACGTCGTCGCTGAAATCGACGATGATATTGAAATCGAAATTGAAGAAGCTGACCTCCGGGTTGACGTCTACCGCTCCAGCGGCAAAGGCGGCCAACACGTTAATAAAACCGAATCAGCGGTCCGCCTCACGCACATCCCCACGGGCATCGTGGTGGCTTGCCAACGCGAACGCTCGCAGGTCAAGAATCGTGCCTTGGCAATGAAGATCCTCCGCGCCCGTATCTACGAAAAGACCCTCGACGACAAGCGTGCCGAGATGGAGAAGTACTACGGCGAAAAGGGAGATATCGGCTGGGGTAATCAGATTCGCTCCTACGTCTTCCAACCTTACCAGATGGTGAAGGATCTCCGCACCGGCGTTGAGACCGGAAATATTCAGGCGGTGATGGATGGCGATATCGATGCCTTCATCAACGGCTGGCTCCGCGCGGGCGGCCCCCGCACGCGTAATAAGGACATCAAGATTGAAGACTAAGCGTCTTCCCCCGTCCCCATGCCCAGCCAAGCCACCCTGCGCTCCAAGCTCCTCGATCAGCCGCTTTTCGCGGATAAGATCTGGAAACTTTCGCCGGAGCCTTGGCCGCTCTCCGAAGCCCAAGTCAAAGACCTCAAGCGCATTGGGGCTGCCTGCCTCAGCTACCATCGGGCCTTGGAAAGGCTCTATGTCCGTTCTTTTACGGATAAGAAAATCCTCCGAAATCGGGACGTCCACGCGAAGTGGGTCTCGGAATACCTCGATCGGTATAAGCCCCAAGGGCTGATCGAACATGGCCGACATCGTTCGGTCAAGGGGCAGTGCCCCGTAGTGCTGCGGCCCGACCTCCTTATCACCGACGAAGGTTTCACGATGACGGAACTCGACAGCGTTCCGGGCGGGGTCGGTCTCACCGCCTACTTGAATGAGGTCTACGCCGAGGACTGCACCACGCTCGTCGGCTCGACGACCATGCCGGAGCGTTTCTTCGCCGCCCTTGGTCGACTGACTCCATCGAACCGCTTTCCACTCGTGGCCATCGTCGTCAGCGAGGAAGCAGCGACCTACCGTCCCGAATTCCTTTGGCTGGGCGAAAAGCTCCGCTCGCTTGGCCATGACGTTCACGTGGTCGACCCGGGACAACTCATGCAGATGGGCTCCGAGACCTATATCCCCGTCGACGGTGCGCCGCGGAAGGTTGACCTAATCTACCGTTTCTTCGAGCTCTTCGATCTCGCCAACGTCAAGGGCGCTGACGGGATTTTCAATGGTGTCGAAGCTGGCCAAGTAGCGCTGACCCCGCCGATGAAAGCTTACCAGGAAGAGAAGCTTGGCCTCGCCTTACTGCATCACCCGATGCTTTCGGAGTTCTGGAAGGAGAACCTCCCCGAAGACCACCACGAGGCCTTGTTCCGAATAGTGCCGAAGACGTGGATCATGGAGAAGACCGACTTACCGCCGACCGCCGTGCTCCACGCCCCGCTCGTCAACGGGCGGCCAATTCGCGATTGGACCGAATTAGCCGAGGCCTCTCAGCGGGAACGTAACCTCATCATTAAGGCAAGTGGCTTCCATGAAACCGCTTGGGGGGCCCGCAGCGTGACCCTTGGTAGCGACGTTTCCCGCGAGGAATGGCTCGAGGCCATCGAGCGCGCCCTCGACCCAGATAACGACACCTTCCACGTGATGCAGGAATACCATAAGCCCTCCCGCCTGAGCCACCCGGTCTACGCGGAGGATGGCTCGGTCGTACCAGCCGATGGCCGCGTGCGCCTTTGCCCTTACTACTTCGTCGATGGGGATACCGTGGAGCTTTCAGGGGTACTTTCGACGTTCTGCCCAGCCGACAAGAAGATCATCCACGGGATGAAAGACGCAGCCTTACTGCCCTGCAAGCTGGTCAGCGCTTCGGCCTAATATCCCTCAAGTGGCGGAGGTTGCCTTGCCTCCGGCAGGGAATCCGCCAATTTGAGGCCATGAAGCGTCTGCTTGCCCTCCTTTTGCTCGGCTGCCTCTGGCTATCACCGTACGCCGACGCTGCCATCCACACCAAGGTAGACCTCGTCAACCTGACGCCTGATATCCGTCCCGGCCAAAAGGCTTTGGTCGCGGTGCGCTTGGTTTGCGATGATCACTTCCACGTCTACTGGAAGAATCCGGGCGATGCCGGCCAAAGCCCCGCCATCGAATGGCAAGACGCCGCTGGGACGGCCCCAGGACCCCTGCTCTACCCCGGCCCCAAGATGCTCGACCAGAAAGGGGTCTACAATTTCGTCCATGAATATGAGACACTGTTACTCGTGGAATTAACCATCCCCGCGACCGCCACGGGTGAACTCAATTTAAAGGCTAAGGTTGAATGGCTCGAGTGCGACGACAAGGGCTGCTACCCGTTCGACAAGGAGGTCTCTTTGAAACTCAAGGTCGGTTCTGGTAATAGCGCCGTAAAGCACGACCCCAAACTTTATGGCGACCTCCGCCCCACCGTCCGCGCCAGTTATGCCGTCAAGGCTGACACGTTGACGGTGACTCCGCCGGCCGAGGCCAAGTTGGCACTCTCCAAGGTTTGGTTCCCGGAGCGCGGCGTCCTTTCCCCCGAAGGCGTCTTCACGCAAAAGCAGGATGCGACCACGAAGTCCTTCAACTTAAAGGACGCTCCCGAGAAGCTTGAAGCCGGGCCCGTCGTCTTCGTCGCCCAAGACACGAGTGGCACCTGGTATCGAGTGGAGGCACTCCCCGCCGCTGGTAGTGCGACCCCTGCTCCCGCCAATACCACCAAGGAAACGCCCAAGGGTAACGCTGCCTGGCTCCCCTGGTCGCCAGCGGCCGAAGCCAAGGCGCTCGCAGCCGGCCAGACGGTCTACATCGATTTCACCGCCGAATGGTGCGCGACCTGTCAGATTAACAAGCGCGTCTACAAGCATGATGTCGTCGCCGCCGCTTTGGCGGACAAGGGTGTGGTTCTCCTTAAGGCGGACTGGACCAAAAAGGACGCGGTCATCGCTGCCGAACTCACCAAGTACGGCCGCAGCGGCGTACCGTGTAATGTCTTCCTCAAACAGGGCGCGCCTTCTGCTTTGTTATCCGAAGTGATTTCCGATGACGATGTGCTCACTGCCTTAAACGCTATCAGCGCAGGCAAAGAATATCGGGCCACCAATGAGTCCCATGGTTACGTGATGTGGCTCCTGCTGGCCTTCGGTGGTGGCGCCCTGCTTAACCTCATGCCCTGCGTCTTCCCGGTCATCGGCCTCAAGGTCTTGGGGTTTGCCCGCGAAGCCGGCGCCGATCGTGGGGTCGTCGTCCGCAATGGCCTGCTTTACTCGCTTGGGGTCGTGCTCAGCTTCCTCGCGTTAGCGGGCCTTATCCTCGCTCTCAAGGCGGGTGGAAACTCCGTCGGCTGGGGCTTCCAGATGCAATCGCCGGGCTTCGTGCTTGGTACTTGCGTGCTGATGGTGACGCTCGGCTTGAGCCTGGCAGGGGTCTACGAAATCGGCACGGGGTTGGCGGGGACTGCCGCTGGCGCTGAACCGCAAGGCGGTGCCTCAGGGGCTTTCTTCTCGGGAGTGCTCGCTACCGCGGTCGCCACACCCTGCACTGCGCCTGGCCTCGGTGCCGCTCTAGGCTTCGCCCTCGATAAGGACCGTGCGTCGGGCGAGACCTTACTCTTCTTCGTCGTGATCGGCCTAGGGATGGCCCTGCCCTATCTCTTGCTCTCCATCTTTCCTAAGTTGACGAACCTGCTCCCTCGCCCCGGCGAATGGATGGAGACGCTCAAACAAGCGATGGCCTTCCCGCTCTTTGCCTACGCGCTTTACTTGCTATGGGTCCTCAACACTCAAGTGGACGACCGCGCCTGGGTGCGCGATGCTTCGCTCGGCCTCGCCGTGTTAGCCAGCGCCTGTTGGATCTGGGGTCGCTGGGGAGCCCCGCATCGCACCGACCGCGAACGCCGCATCGGGAAATCCGCCGCTGTCTTGCTCTACGTGCTTACCCTCGCTCACCTTTACTGGAACCTGCCGTAAGCTGTAGTAGCATCGAGTATTCAGGCATAAAAAAGGCCCGCTCGTGAGCGGGCCTTTTCATTGTCTGCCTGGAAACTCAGAGGGCGGTCACCGGAGCCGGGGAAGGCGCATTGCCGGAGGACGGACGAACTGGGGCGGCACCAGCAGCAGGCTTTACGGCGCCCGAGGAAATCGGACCAGAGTAATTAGCGTCAACGACGATAGCCTTACGATCCTTCGCGGCAGACTGACGGCCCGCCGCGCTCTTGTCGGCTTGCTGGGAGCCAAGCGCAAGAACTTCGGTGGAGCTCTGATTGGCGCCAGACTTCACGAGGTAATCGCGAACGTTCTGCGCACGCTTATCGGAGAGGCCGAGGTTGTATTCTTCGGTGCCGAAATGGTCGGTGTAGCCAGCGATGATGACCTTGGTGGCCTTCACGCGACCGGCGATACCGTCGAGCTTGGTACGCTCCTTGGCGTCCACCGTGTAACGATCGAAGTCGAAGTAGATGGTCGTCAGGATGGCTTCCGGGGGGATGTTGCCATTACGGATAGCGTCAGCCATGGCGTTGAAACCTGGCGGGCGGGTCTCGAGGCCAGTGGAATTACCGCCCCCAGCGTTCGCATTGAAGTCGGAAGGCATGCGGGAGGGGCCGCAACCCACGAGGAGGCCGGCGGCGATGAGAAGAAGGGAGAGACGCTTCATGGTTAAGAGGGATAAAAGGTGCGTTTTCTGGGGTCGGCAAGCCTTGACTCGGTCAGTACCGACGAACCTTGGGGTCGATTTTCACTGACCAGGCATCAATCCCGCCCTGCACATTGGAGACTTGGGCGTAACCTTTAGCCCTTAAAAACTGGGTGACCCGGAGGCTACGGCCACCGTGATGGCAGTGAATGAGGACAGGCACTCCCTGGGGAATTTCTGTTAAACGTTCGGACACCAAGGCCATCGGAATGAGCTTGGCACAGGCAATACAACAAGTGGCGTGCTCGGAAGGCTCACGCACATCGATGAGCAAAGGCGGCTGGTCGGAGGCTAGCAAGCGCGCGGCCTCCTCGATGGACACTTCTAAGGGATGTTCGGACATGGCGGTGGGCGTTGGCTGGCAGGCGGTGGGTTGATAGGATGTTTTTTCGAGTGAAAGAATGGTCGGCTCATGGCCGCACGCCGGACAGGCGGAGTCCGCGGCCAAGTGCACCACGCGCGCGGTGCCAGCCTCAACGTCGATCAAATGCAACCGGGACTGCGTCCGTCGGCCGAGTAAAACAGCGATGACCTCGGACGCCATCCACGAGCCCACCACCCCGCACGTCGCCCCCCAGACGCCGGCGTCGGCGCAGGTAGGCACCGAAGCGGCGGCGGGCATGACGGGATAGACACAACGATAGCAACCCTGCTTCGGCAGAAAGACACCGACCTGACCCTCGCTCCGGATCACACTACCGTGGATGAGTGGCTTGCCGGCTAAGACGCAGGCATCCGCCGCCAAGAATCGCGTGGCGAAATTATCGGTGCCATCGACGACTAAGTCGTAACGCGCCACGAGCTCGGCGGCGTTCGCGACGGTCAGGCCCTCGGGGTGCAGGGCGATCTGCAGCCCGGGGTTTATTTCCGATAAAGCTTCCGCCGCGGAAATCGTCTTCGGCAGGCCCAGGGTGTCGAAGCCATGCAGGACTTGGCGATGGAGATTACTCAGTTCCACTTGGTCCGGATCGGCGATACCGAGCAGACCAACGCCCGCAGCCGCTAAATAGAGCGCCGCGGGGGAGCCTAACCCTCCGGCCCCGAGGACTAAGACTTTGGCCGATTTCAGCCTGAGCTGCCCGGCCTCACCGACCCCGGGTAGACGGATCTGCCGGGAGTAGAGCTCCCGTTCATGCGACCCAAGACGTTCATCCGACGACATGCCCCTATGCAGTGCAAGCCCCGCGCCCTGTCAAACCCCAGCCACTGCAAAGCAGGGATTGAAACTAACCGCGGTCTTGCACAGCGTTCTCGCCGTGTCCTCCGTTTTCCTCGGCATCGACTATGGTTCCAAGCGCGTCGGGCTCAGCCACGGCGATGAGCTCGGCTTTGCCTTTCCCTTGCCTGCTGCCACCGCCCCCGAAGCGGAGGAGCGCTTTAGCCAAATCGGGCGGGAAATCGGCCGACTCAAAGTCACCCAGCTCGTTTTGGGCTACCCGTTATCTTTGGAAGGCGAGAAGACGAAACGTTGCCTCGAGGTCGATGCCTTCGCCGTCGAACTGACCAAACGCTTCGGCCTGCCAGTCGAGCTGGTGGATGAAGGCCTCACGAGTCAGGCAGCCGACGCCCTCTCCGGCCAGCGCAAGCCTCGCTCGTCCCAAGAACGCCAAGATCAAGCTAAGTCAGGCGAACGCGATTCCCGTGCCGCCGCGGTCTTACTCCAGGACTTCCTCAATAGTCGCGGCTTTAGCGTCTGAACACCCATGGCGAAAAGTAAACCCGTCAAGCCCCCCAAGACCGACCTCACCCCCGAGCGGTTCTTAGTCCGAGTCGCCTTCGACGGCACCGATTACAAAGGCTGGCAGATCCAAGATACCGGTCGCACCGTCCAAGGTGAGTTGGAGGGCCGCCTTTCCCGCATCTTTAAGAAGCCTATCACCATCCATGGCAGCGGCCGTACTGATGGAGGCGTCCACAGTGTGGGACAATGTTTTCATTTCGATGCCTTTTGGCCGCACGCGACTAAGCGCCTCATGCATGCGATCAATACCGGCGAACAGTACGGGCTGTTGATCACGCACATTCACCGCGTGGCCGCTGATTTCCACTGCCGTAGTTCGGCTATTGGCAAGCGCTACCGCTATGAAATCCACCTCGGCTTCCCGCCGCCGTGGGAAGCCCGTTATTGCCTTGGGTTGAATTGGGATACCCTTGATGTGAAAGCGATGCGCAAGGGCGCCAAGCTACTCTTGGGTCGCCACGACTTCCGGGCCTACGGTGCTACCCATCGCCAAGGCATGGAGAATGAATATCCCGTCAAAGACCTCTGGCGGCTCGACGTTCGGCAAAAAGGCCGACGCATCACCATCACCACGGAAGCCAGCGGTTACTTATACAAAATGGTGCGCCGATTAGTCGGCGGACTCCTTCGCGTGGGCGAGGGCAAGATGCCGCCCGAGCGTCTATTGTCGTATCGCGAGGAGAAGGTCATCACCGCCGAAATCCCGACGGCCCCGCCCCGGGGCCTGTTCATGGACAAGGTCTTATACGACCCAGCTGACCTTCGTCCCAAGAAGTAACCTTAAGCCGAGATTAAGGCCTCCAAAATATAGTCCATTTTTCCTGCAACTCACTAGGGTGGGCGGGTTTCTATGGGTAACAAAGCTCTCATGAAGACTCGCCTCATCCTTAGCCTACTCTGCGTCGGCCTTAGCCTAACTGCCGCTGAAACCACGCCGCAGCCGACCACTTCCAAGCCGGCTGCGCCGAACACGCCGGGCATCCCGGATGTCATTGCCCTTTTCGACAAGCGGGCGCTGGTGAAGCCGATCACGGAAATGGAAGGCACCCTGACCGACGGCTCCAAGTCGATTGTCTATAAAATTGTCGTCCGCTCCCTCCCGCCCGACCACGAAATGGGTCCGTGGGCTCCAGCGACACTCAAGGACAAGGGCGGCTACTGGGAAGACACCGTCGACAAGAAGATGTACCGCGTCGATGCCGAGTACCTGAAGATATTAAATAAGCGTGGTTGGGATATGTTTAACGCCGACGGCACCGTGCACCGCACCAAGGACCGCACGGAGTTCGATAAGGTGGCTCGCCAGGAACTGGGTGGCTGGACCTATGAACAAGCCAAAGAAAACGGCGTCGTCAATTCCGTCATCGACCTGAAGCCACTCGAGCAGATTGTCACGATTTTCATCCCGAAGAATCCGAAGGCCACCGCCAAGGTGACGCCCCTGCGCCAAGCCAAGTTCTCCCCGCGCTCGGGCCTCGGGCTCAGCACAAACGGCATCCGCTTCTTCCCACCCGAACCAGTCGATCGCATCACAGCCTTTCATAACATCGCCCCGATGGACCCCCAAGGCGGCCACACTGGCTTTGGCCACGAATACCACTATCACCGCGCGCCTTCGGTGATGAATGAAGATAAGTCCGGCAAGATCGTTGGATTCGCCCTCGACGGCTTCGCCATCCGCGGTCCGACCGAAACCGACGGCAGCAAGCCTAAGAATCTCGACACGATTAACGGACATGAACACGACGGCCTGGCCTACCACTACCACGTCAGCGATAAGTGGCCCTACGTGGTGGGCGGCTTCAAAGGTCCGCTTGGCACAGCCGGCCTCGGTGACCTTGAAAACTGCGATGCGACGGCGACCTCAAACGGCCCTGGCGGCGGCGGCGAGGGTAAAGGTGGCAAGAGCGGCGGCGCCAAAAAAGGCCCTGGCGGCGGCGGTAAAGGCGGCCCTCCGGCCGGCAAATAATTCGCGATGTGCCTGCGTCTCCTCATACTCCTTGTTTGTCTCGGCCTAATTAGCACTCCGCAGTTATTGGCCCAAAAGGCCAACGGCCCGACCAATGTGCTCGTGCTGGTTGCGGATGACCTGGGGTGGAACGGCGTTAGCTACCACAACCCCAAAATGACCACCCCTGCCCTCGCTAAATTGGCGAAGGAAGGCGTGCAGCTCGAAAGGTTCTACGGTTACCCGGTTTGTAGTCCGGCGCGGTCTGCCTTGCTCTCCGGCATGATGCCGCGGCGCTACGGCGTGAACGACGTTGTCGGACCAGGGCAGCAAGGGATCCCCAAGGGGACTCCCACCTTGGCATCGACGCTGCAGAAAGCGGGCTACCAGACTTCTCTCATCGGCAAGTGGCACCTCGGCACTAACCCCGGCCCCCTGGGGTACGGCTTCGACCACTTCTATGGCTTCACGGGCGCCGAACTCGATTACTTCAAACACACGGACCAACGCGGGAAGGCGGATTGGTGGCGCGATAATAAACAGATTGAAGAAGAAGGCTACACCACGACGCTTTTCACGGACGAGGCTATCAAGCAGCTTAAGAAGCGCGATTCCAAGAAGCCGTTCTTCATGGAGGTAGCTTTCAATGCCCCGCACTCGACGCTCGCCGCACCCAAGGACCTCACGGACAAGCACAAGACGGATGGATTGTATAACGCCGTTGTCGATGGCCTCGATCAAGGCATTGGCCGGATTTTAGCGACGCTCGACGAGCAAGGCCTGCGCGAGAACACGCTCGTCATTTTCTTCTCCGACAATGGCGCCCCTCGGCGCGTTAGCCCCAATACACCCCTCAATAACGGCAAGGACACGGTTTTCGAAGGTGGCATCCGTACGCCCGCCATCGTGCGCTGGCCTGGTAAAACCGCGGTCGGTGTAGTGAGCCAACAGGCCGTCGCCGTGAACGACCTCTTTCCGACCATCCTCGCGGCGCTCAATTTACCAGCCCCCACCGAGCTCAAACTAGATGGCTCCAATCAGTGGCCGGCACTTTCGACCGGCAAGACGCTCCCGCGCCCAGCCTTCCTCATCGCCTCGCACGACATCGCCTGCTTCGACGGTGACTGGAAGATTATCGAGACGAGTGACGGCAAACGCGCCCTCTTTAACCTCGCCAAAGACATCGGCGAAGAAAAGGACGTGTCGACTGAGCAAGCCGAAGTTATGAAGGCCCTCGGCGCCAAGCTTGACGATCTGAAGAAGGGACTGCCCGAGGCGTCTGAGCGCCGCGGAGGTGGTCCTGGGGCTGGCGGTGGTGCCGGCAAGGGGCCAGGCGCTGGTGGTGCCGGGAAAGGCCCTGCAGGCAAAGGTAAAGGCATACAAAAGTAACCCCTTAATCTCTCCCTAAGGCTATTTCTGATAAACTGACTCCATGATCACCCACTTACTCCGACTCACCCTCGCCTGCCTCTGCACTAGTATCCTCTTTGCCGCAGCACCCGAAGACGCTAAAGGTAACGAACCCAAGGGAAATGAGCCCAAAGGTAAAGGCGGCAAAGGCGGTAAAACTGCCGAGGCTCCGAAAGGCTCCGTTGACCTCGTTGCGGCTGCCAAGCCCACCAATAACCCGACGCCGACCTTCACCCTCACCAGTCCAGTGGTAAAGGATGGTGCCGCACTCCCCACGGAATTCACGGGCGACGGCGCGAGTGCTAGTCTACCCTTGGCTTGGGCTAACGTGCCCAAAGGCACGGTCTCACTCGCGCTGGTCATGCACCACCTCGACCCCGAAGGTAAGACCAAGATTTACTGGCTGATGTATGACATCGACCCGAAGACGACGAGCGTGGCTAAGAACGCCACCGACTTCGGCAAGATGGGCCTGAGCACCGTCCACAACCGCGCCGAATATGCGCCGCCACACTCCAAGGGACCCGGCCTCAAGAAATACGTACTCACAATCTTTGCGCTGTCAGCTAAGCCCGATCTTACAAACGCGCCCACCCCGCTCACCGTCGAATCGTTACTGCCCGCCCTGAAGGGCAAGATTCTGGGCGCGGCAGACTTGAACGTCACTTATACGCGACCAGCTGGTGCGTCCGCTGAAGAAGAAAAACGCCCGGCTCGCAAGGGCCCGCCGGCCGCCGCTAAGGGCGAATAAGTCTCGGTTGCGAATTGCCTGCGGCTCCGCCCGCACCTAGACCCGTCCCGTGTCCCTTGTCCGTTCACTATTTCTCGCGGTCTTCCTCCTGCTCACGGCCTCGCTATCAGCGCATCCTGAGTGGAAAGAGGCTTACTGTATCGGCGTGATCGACGACGAGTACGTGTTCGACTTCAAAGTAAAGTTTGACGCGCCATCGTACTACGTCGGCAAGCACCCCAAAGAGGCGACGATTAAGGAACTCGACGCCTTAATGTACGAACCCGGCCGCCTCGCCGCCGCCGCCGCCCAGGCACCCAACGATTTTCTCCGCGGTACGCGCGTTTATGCCGATGGCGTCGCCGTGCCGCTCGAGCTGGTGGGCTTCCCCACGGCCGCCGAAGTCCAGACTCTGTCGAAGCAACAAGGCGAGGCCGATCGCTACCCAGTGATCATGACGGCGCGTCTGCGCACTAGGATTCCGCGCGAAACGGGCATCATCGAAGTCGTCTACCCCGAGGCCCTTGGGTCGGTCATTACCAACCTTCGACGCGGGATGGACTCACAGGTTCTGATGACCGTAGCCCCTGGCGAAAAGGGGCTCTTCAAAATCGGCGAAGCACACTTCACCTTGAGTGGCTTCCTCCGTGAAGGTTTTGATCACGTCGTCCCAGATGGCTGGGACCACGGTCTCTTCATGCTGGCGATGATGTTGGCCGCCGCCTCCATTGGCGAAGCCCTGAAGCGCTCGCTGATCTTCACCATGGGGCATGCGATAACGCTCACCCTAGTCGTCACTGGCCTACTTCCTCCAGTTAGTAACTGGATTGAGCCCATTATCGCGGCCACCATCGCCCTCGGCGGCTACCTGGCCTACCGGCAGAAGCCGGCGCAGACCGCCTTCTTTCTCGTACCGTTAGCCTTCGGGCTCATCCATGGGCTGGGCTTCGCCGCCGCCGCGGCTGACAAGCTACAAGATATCGGCACGGCGGACCTCGCTAAGCTCTTACTGGGCTTCAACGTAGGCGTCGAAGCCGCTCAGGCCGCCATCATCCTGGCAACGGCTGGAGTACTCTGGGTCCTCGCCCAGGCTCGTCTGGAGACGACTACACTTCGCCGCGTCCTCGGACTGCTCATCGCCATCGCCGGGACGGCCATCATGGCCTTCCGAATCTGGTCGCTGACTAAAGGTGCTTAATTACCGATATGGCCAACGGGGCGTTTGGCTTCATCCATGCGCTTACGCTCCGCTTCCGCAAAGGCCTTCAAATCGGCCACGACATCAGGATGCGCGGCACTGACTTCATTGCGCTCCGCTTCATCTGACTCGAGATTATAGAGTTCCCATTCGACCTTACCCTGCTTGTAGGCCGCCGGCTTACCGTCAACAGCGGCGGGCACGAGGTTCTCATAGCTGCGATAAGTGTGCGGAAGATGGAGCTTCCATTTGCCGACGCGCACGGCCTCGAGTTTATCTCCGTAGTAGTAGGCAAAGTTCTCGCGGGCTTTGGCCGAAGTGCCTTTAGCCGCAGCGAGGAAAGACTGGCCGTCGATGGGAAGGACTGGTTTGCTGGCTCCGCAGGCTTCGACTAACGTGGGGAGGACATCGAGATTACCGGCCAAGGCCGAGGTCACCTTGCCCGCCGGTACCACCCCTGGCCAGCGAATGATGAAAGGGACGCGCACGCCGCCTTCCCACGTGGTGCCCTTGCCTTCACGGAAAGGTCCCGCCGAGCCTGCATGTCGGCCGAAGTTCAACCAAGGACCATTGTCGCTGGTGAAGATAACGAGGGTGTTCTTTTCCACGCCGGTTTCACGCAAGGCCGCGAGGACGCTGCCAATTTTATCGTCGATGTCAGCCATGGTGTCGGCATAGCGATTGACGCCTTTCCCCTTAAACTCACTTGAGACACCCAGCGGCGTGTGCGGCATGGAAGTGGCGAGGTAGAGGAAGAATGGCTTACCCTTGCCTGCATTTTGACGGATAAACCGGACCGCCCGGAAACCCTGAACGGTGGTGAGGGCATCCATATCCGTCCAGTCCTTCACCGTCCCGAAAGGGACACCATCTGCCAACCAAGGCAGCGGTGGGTAATTCTTGGTCACATCCCCTGGCACGTAACCCAGCGGCCACATGTCGTTGGAGTAAGGGAGCACGAGAGACTCGTCGAAGCCGTGAGCGGGCGGGAGAAACTTCGAATTGTCCCCTAAGTGCCACTTACCCACGATGCCAGTATGGTAGCCAGCTTTGCGCAAAAGGGTGGCGAGCGATTCTTCCGTCGTACTAAGGCCCAGTTTGGACTTCGGCGGTAGCGCCGTCCCGCCCAAGCCCAGTCGATTCGGATAGCAGCCGGACATCAACGCGCAGCGCGAAGAGGTACAGACAGCTTGGGTCGCGTAGAAACTCGTGAAGCGAGTGCCGTCTTGGGCGAGCTTATCGATGTTCGGTGTGACGTTCTGCTTCGAGCCGTAGCAGGCCGGATCGGCCCAGCCCATGTCGTCGGCCATGATGAGCACGACGTTGGGTTGGGCGCCGAAGAGAGATGCGCACAGGAATAGGCACAAGGTTGGGGTTAACCTCATGCACGTTTTCTAAAGGATACAGGGCATTTGCCAAGCCCTCTTTCGACTCGGCGCCTAGATCTGCAGACCGAGCTCTTTGCAGACCTGGGGGTACTTGCGCGCCTTGGCCTTGAACTCGTCGACCGAAAAGTCGGCCACGATGAAGTCGCCGTACCGCAAAGAGGGGCACTTCGACTGGCTGGTCAGCGCCACGAGCTGGCGCATCTGGTGCATGTCAGTGACCACGTCACGGACGTCGAGCTGGACGCCTTGAGTGGCGAAGAATTCCAAGGCCTCTGTGCACCATGGGCACCCGGGCTTGACGTAAAGAATCGGCAATGGCTGTGGCATAGCCCCACGCAACCCGAGCCAACGCCCAATGGCAAGCCACCCCTTCCATTTCCCGCCAAGGCGTTGACACCCCGCGCGACGAACGACAAAAAACACCCCCCTCCCCATGGAAACTATCCACGGCGCCCCCAGCTTCACCCTCCGGACTGCCCAGGTCGAGTTGGCCATCACGCAGACCGCCGGACACCTCGGACCGGTGACCTTCCACCTGCCCGGCCTCACGGCGTCTCCGTACTCGCTCTCGCCTTGGCAACCACACGAGATCGACCAGTCCCTGCCCAACCTGCTGACTTACCTGCGCGGAGATTTCATGTGCCTGCCCTTTGGCGGCCAAGAGAAAGGCCCGCCGCATGGCGACACGGCAAACGCGAAATGGGATTTTCAGAATCAGACAAACCATTCGTTAGTGCTGCGCCAAAAAGGGACCGACACCGGGGCGACTGTGACCAAAACGATGTCACTGGTGGATGGCCACCATGCCATCTACGCCGAGCACGTCATCGCCCAGCTCGAAGGTCGCTGGAATTACGGCAACCATCCGATCCTTAATCTCTCGTCCGTGCCCGCAGGCACCGCGCGTATTGCGACTAGCCCTTTCCGCTTCGGCTCGGTCTACCACGCTGAATTCTCCAATCCTGCCGCCGGCGAATCGGGTATCCTTAAGCCCAACTCCCGTTTCACCGACCTGCGTAGCGTGACTTGCAAAGACGATACCACCACTGACCTCACTCGCTATCCCGCTCGCCTAGGCAACGACGACCTCATCATGCTCGTCAATGCCCCTGCGACTGAAGCGCAACCCTTCGCGTGGACGGCGGTGACTTTCCCAGAAGGCTATGTGTGGTATCAACTGAAGAACGTCGCTGATTTCCCCAGCACGCTCTTCTGGCTCTCCAATGGCGGTCGCCCTGGTCACCCCTGGGAAAAGCGCCACCTTGGCCGCCTCGGACTCGAAGAGGTCTGCTCCCACTTCTGTGATGGCGTCGACATCGCCCGTGAAGACCGCTTGGCCGCTGACGGCGTCCCCACTTCCCGGGAATTCCGCAAGAATCAGCCCGTCCGCCTCCCCCTGATTCAGGCCGCCGCTGCGGTCGGCCCCGGCTTTGGTCAGGTCCAGTCCATCACCCCCGCCGGGCCTGAGTCCGTGCGGATTTTGGGCGAAAACGGCCAAGCCGTGACTGTCCCGCTTAATTGGCACTATTTGAAGCGCTGAAACCTCCAGCGACTAATACTTGTCCACCCCCACGGACTCCCCTAAATCTCACTCCCCAACCTTTCCCCCACCCTCATGTCTAAAGCTCCTCAGACCACTCATGACCTGACCACGAAGAAGGCCAAAGTTGCCTCCCTCGTCGAAAAGGAACTCGCCCGCACGGGCGGGCTGCTCCGCCTGGCTCCTTGCTGGGTGCCGCGCTCCTTCCTGCAGCCCGGTAAGCGCCTTAAGCTGCACCCGGATGACCTTTACGCCTTCGGCTTGAGCCGCGGTGGTATCGACGAACGCTGGTTCGCTTCCACCACCGAGGCCGCCAACGATAACCGCACAGCCGACGAAGGTCTGTCTTACGTCGTTATCGGTGACACGCGCTTCACGCTCAAGCAGGCCGTTGCCGAGTGCGGCTCCGCGCTCATCGGTTCCGCCATCTGGAAAAAGTATCAAAAGTGGCCCGTCTACTCCAAGTTCTTCGACAATATGGGTCCGATCCCGCACCACATGCACCAAAACGCCAAGCAGGCCAAACTGCTTGGCCTCGAAGGTAAGCCGGAGTCCTATTACTTCCCACCGCAGCATAACAACGTCGGTAACAACTTCCCTTACACGTTCATGGGCTTCGAGCCCGGTACGACCAAGGCGCAGGTCCGCGAGTGCATTGCCAACTGGCACAAGGGCGACAACAAGATCCTCGCCCTTTCTAAGGCTTACCAGCTCGAGCCCGGCACTGGCTGGCTCATCGACCCCTGCATCCTGCACGCTCCGGGTTCCCTTTGCACCTACGAACCCCAGTGGGGCTCGGACGTGTTCGGCATGTACCAGAACCTCGTCGAAGGCCGCGAAGTACCGTGGGCCTTGCTCGTCAAGGACATGCCCAAGTCCAAGCACCAAGACGTCGACTTCATCGTGGACCAGCTCGACTGGGACAAGAACGTTGATCCGAACTTTAAGGACAACCACTACCTCGAGCCGGTCGTTTCGGTCCAGGGTAAGGGCTACGTGGATAAGTGGATTGTCTACGGCAAGGTCGACAAATTCCAGTATTTCACCGCGAAGGAACTGACCGTCGAACCGGGTGCCGAGTGCACCATCACCGATAACGGCGCCTACGGCCTGATCTGCGTCCAGGGTTCGGGCACGATCAACGGCGAGGTCCTCAATAGCCCGAAGCTCATCCGCTTCCACGAGCTCACCGAAGACGAATACTTCTGCACCGAAGCCGGCGCCAAGAAGGGCGTCACCTTCCGGAATACTTCCACTACTGAACCGCTGGTTTGCCTACGTTACTTCGGACCAGAAGTGAACCCGAACGCCCCTGCCATGGGCGCGCACAAGAAGAACAAACAGAAGTAAGCCTCTCCCTCTACCCCAACCCCCCAGACTATGAAACTGCACAACGCCATGTGGCCCGGCCTCGTCGGCAAGGAGCCCAACACCGATCACCCTCCGATCTCCCTCGAGCGCATGCTCGATATGACCGCCGCCGCCAAGGTCGACGGACACAAGTTCGACGGTGTCGACCTGTTCCTATTCCACCCGCACACCGACCCAGATATCTCCGAGGACAACCTCAAGAAGATGGCGGATAAAATCGCTAAGCGCGGGCTGAACGTCGGCTCCCTGGTCGCCCCCATCTGGCCAGGTACGGTGGGCGACAGTGCCATGGGCACCGTCGAGCAACGTCGTAAGTTCATCGATGCCGTCCGCAAGGCCTGCCGCATCGCCAAACTGCTGAACGAACACGGCGTCCGCCAGTACGGCGTCATCCGCATCGACAGCGCGACCGGCACTAAGGCCGCCATGAAGAACGAGGGGGCTGCGATTAAGCAGATTGCCGCGACCTTCCGCGAAGCTGGTATCGTCGCCGCCGGTCATGGCGAGCGTCTGGCCGCCGAGGGCGAAGTCTGCTGGGCTGGCATGCACTCCTGGAAATCCATGGTAAACCTCCTCGAGACGGTCGACCTTCCCGGCACCGTCGGCTTCCAGGCTGACCTTGCCCACACCTACCTCTATCTGCTCGGCGTCAACTCGCCCAAGACTGCGTTGCTCAAGGGGAAATACACTCAGGCGCAGTTCGATAAGGCCTACGCTAAACTGACGGACGCCCTCCGCCCTTGGACCATCGACTTCCACGTGGCCCAGAACGACGGTACCGTCCACGGCACGGGCTCGCACGACAAGACCGGTCGCCACTGCCAGGCCGACGATCCCAAGGGTAAACTCGACATCACGGCCACCTCCAAGGTTTGGCTCCAAGGCGCCGCCGACCGTGGTATCAAGCATATCTGCTGGGATGGTTGCATGTTCTCGAACGCCACCCTCGAGAACCCGAAGACCTGGAACACCATCCTCTCCGCGATGGTGAAGGTGAAGAAGGCCCTCTAAGCTTCCTCGCCCCTATCCCCCATCCCCTAAACTCTATACTCTATCCCCCTCGCTACATGTCTAAACCCGTTCGCATCGGTCTCATCGGTTACGGCTTCATGGGCCGCACCCACTCTAACGCCTACTCCCAAGTCGGCCACTTCTTCCCCAAGGACAAGGTGACTACTGGTCACCATGTCGTCCGCCAAGCCGTCTGCGGTCGCGACGAAGCCAAGGTCAAGGACTTCTCTGAAAAGTGGGGCTACGCCTCCTATGAAACCGATTGGCGCAAGCTCGTCGCTCGCGATGACATTGACGCCGTCGATATCTGCACGCCCAACGACTCGCATGCCGAGATCGCCTTGGAGTGCATTAAGCACGGCAAGATGATCCTCTGTGAAAAGCCCCTCGCCCTCAACGGTGAGCAAGGCGAGAAGATGGTCGCTGCCGTCGAGAAGTCGGGCCTCCCGAACCTCGTCTGGTACAACTACCGCTTCCTCCCCGCCGTGACGTTGGCCAAGAACATCGTCGCTGCTGGCGAGCTCGGTCGCGTGTTCCACTACCGTGCTAACTTCCTCCAGGATTGGACCATCTCGACCGACCTCCCACAAGGCGGCGCTGGCCTCTGGCGCCTCGACGCGGCTTCTGCCGGCTCGGGTGTGACGGGCGACTTGCTCGCACACTGCATCGACACGGCCCGCTGGATCAACGGTGAGATCACCGAAGTTTCCGCGATCACCGAGACGTTCATCAAGGAGCGCGTTCACACCGCCACGGGCAAGAAGCAAGCGGTCACCATCGACGACGCGGCCATCTTCCTGTGTCGCTTCGCCAACGGCTCGATCGCCCAGTTCGAATCCACGCGCTACGCTCGTGGTCACAAGGCGCTCTACACGTTCGAGATCAACGGCGAACACAAGTCTCTCCAGTGGGACCTGCATGACCTCAACCGCCTGAACTACTTCGACCACGCCGTGCCGGGCGACCGTCGCGGTTGGGCCAGCATCCACACGTCCGACGGCGACCATCCATACTCTGGCAACTGGTGGGTCCCGGGCCTCTGCCTCGGTTACGAGCACTCCTTCACCCACGCCCTCGCTGAGTTCCTCAAGAGCCTCGACGATCCTACGGCTCCCAAGGCCTACCCGGACTTCCGTCACGCCCTCGGTACCCAGTACGTCTGCGACGCGGTCCTCGAGTCCGCCCGCACGAAGCAGTGGGTCAAGGTCAAGCAGTCCTAAGGCTCACACCAGTAACGAACACGACCCCGGCCTTCGCCGGGGTCTTTTATTTGGTCTAGTCGCGCCCCTAATTCGACCTTACTTCTTACCTGGGCCTTTACGGCGCTCCAACATGGGGTGCTCGGACTTAGTCGTAGTCGTGGACTGAGCCTCTGCGGTCCCCTTCTCTTCGCCATCGACCCAGCGGGCTAAGACCAAGGTGCTTTCGTTGGCATTACGCACGCCGAGGGTCGTCTTGGCCTTGGCCTGGGCGTCTTCGGTAAACTGTCCTTTGGCTACGACGAGTACGATGTCCGCGCCCTTTATATTTTGGAAGGCGGTCACAATCACATGGGTCGTACCCATCGCCTTGAGCGCAGGGAAACTCGCCGGGATTTTTAGCGCGTGGGCGGGTATGTCTGCTTTCTCCAGCGGCTGGCCTTCTTCAACAAAGGCCTCGCGAATCGCTTCGGCATAACTGGCCAAAGCATCCTTGGATGCTAAGGGAATAATATCCACCGCACAGTCGGTCTCGGCGGCTAGTTGCTGGGCCATCTGAACAATACGAGTAATCGGCAAGGCGGGCAACGTCACCGAAGGTCCGAGTTCGTCGCCGTCCTTAAACGCCACGAGTTCGAACGAGCCGTCCGCAGTCAGCTTACCGAGTCCGGCCGCTGCCAACTTAGTCACCGAGGCACTGGTAAATTTTCCAATTGCCAGAAAGCGGACATACTCGACGTCCCCTGCCCCTTCATGGCTCATGGCGATGAGGTGCGTAGCACCAGCGGCCTTGAGCTCGGGTAAAAGGCTCACGACTTGCTGTGCTTTCTTTGGTATGATGACAGGCCCCTTGCTGTCTTCATCACGAAAGAACCCAGTGAGGTAGAGACCTAAAGTCTTGGCCGCCGTAGTGCTGTTCACCGGAATAAAGCCTATGGTCGATCCCCCATCCAAAGCTGCTTGCTTCTCGTCTTCGGTGGCTTTGGCCGCATCCGCCAAGCCATCTAAAGGTGACGCTACCGGCTTAGCCTGATCCGCGGCCATCAAGGCGGCCGAAAACAGGAAGATGAATAGAGGTAGACGAGTCATACTTTTTCTTCAACACCCACCCCAAGGATAAGTTTCAGGCTATTCAGTGACAGTTCAAAGGCGCCCTAGCCCGCCGGCTTTCCGTGCCTGACGTCCATAGGTCCATTCGAAGAGCGGTCCCGCAAGTAGGGTCGTGACTACGGCCATGACGACCAGCACGGAAAAGAGAACCGGACCCACCAGCTTGGCTTGGACGCCCACGTTCAAGAGAATCAGTTCCATGAGTCCTCGCGCATTCATCAGCGAGGCAACCCCGGCAGCCTCTGCCGCTGGCAAGCCCGCCCAGCGAGCAGCGACCCAACACGCGCCCCCCTTGCCGAGGAGCGCAACCAAGAGCACTAAGGCTAAGAGCCAGAGCGCGGACGGCGAGATGAGTAGATCGAGGCGTGTCTGCAGGCCAGAAAAAGCAAAGAAGAAGGGCAAGAGCCACATGGCAATCGCGGGCTCGATGCGCCGAAGGCCACGAGTCAGCTCCCCCCGCGGTAACGCCAAGCCACAGAGAAAGCCACCGAAGACCGCATGCATCCCACACCAAGTGCTAAGCGCTACGAACGCGGCGAAGAGCGCGGCGACCGCCACCACTGCTACCGGCGTCAACGCCTTTCTGCGATCACACTCGGCAGAGAGCCCCGCCAAGAGGCGCGGTACCAGGTAACGCGCCATCGCCACGATTACAATGCCCCCAGCCAGGCATTGGACGACGACAAGCGGAGAGCCGGTAAAGGACGCGAGGACGACCGCGAGAATGACCCAAGCAAAGGCATCCCCGATGGCACCGGCAGAAATGGCCACCGTCCCCATCGGGGAATCCGCCAAGCCTTTCGAACGGACGATCCACACGAGCATCGGGAACGCGGTCACCGAGAGTGCTGCGCCCAGAAAGAGTATCTGCTGGCCTAACGTAGCTTCACCCGCGAACCAGCCCGGGATATTCTGCGTGGCAAGGGCCAACGGTATCGCCATGCAGAACGGCACCAGTACGCCCGCAGCCGCCACCGCTAGGGTCAAGCGGCTCCGCTGGCGAACTTGGGCCAAGTCGAAATCCAAACCTACGCAAAACAAATACCCGCCCACGCCGAGTTCCGCCAAGAACTTCAGCACGTCGCGCGTCGAAGTCGGGAATAGCCACAGCTGTTCGGCTGGCCAAAGGGCTCCCAGCAAGGACGGCCCGAGCAGTACCCCCGCGATCATCATCCCCACCACCGAGGGCTGGCCTAAGCGCTCAGCGATCCATCCGGCCACGCGGCACGCGAACAGAACCACGATGGCCTGGAGACAGAGGGACAAAAGGATCGGGGGTTCACTCACGAGTATCCTCTAGAGACTCACTCCTCTAATGAAAAGATAATGTGTACTAGCCATGTCTTAGGTAGGGTCAGCACTGCGTGCTGACCTAGGTACCTCTTGGCGTGACGCGCCCTCTGCCTCGGGTAGGGGCGTGGCTTTGCCGCGCCCTCCTGTCTTGGGTAGGGTCAGCACTGCGTGCTGACCTAGCCTTCAGTGCCGCGGCTAGGTTGGCACGCAGTGCCAACCCTACCACGAGCCAGTGCCTACCACGTTTCGCTTTCGCCTTACTTCTTAGCCGGCGCTGGCGACTTGGCCGGGGTCGGCGCGTAGAACCGATTCATTCGATCCAGAATCGCATTCACGGCGTCCATCCGGTTGATGACACCATTATGGCGCCAGACAATCTCGCCGCCCGGGGCGACCAAGATGGTGTGCGGGATGGGGCCAGGCATATCCTTATCGAGCGAAGCGATC
>CAIXHF010000131.1 GCA_903919185.1 uncultured Opitutia bacterium
ATCGCCTTAGCCTGGGATGCGACGAATCCCTTGCCCGTCGCGATCGGCGTCGCTGACGTCGCCGATGCCGACGAGGCCAGCCTGGGAGCCGAAGTCGCCGCCCGGGCCGGCCTAGCCGCCGATGCTCCCATCACGACTGTCGCGGGTGCCCTCCACAGCAAACTCAACGAAGGCGACCTCATCCTCGAGCGCGAAGGCGGTAAACCCTTTACGGTAACGAAGAAGGGCCTGGATGAAGCGGATATTCGCGATGTCGATTTCCTGAACGCCCGACGGAAGAAGGAACGCCTCAACCTCGTGCTCTGGAATCTCACGCGAGCCGCCGTCGCCGTCCTCATCCTCTCGCTAGTGATGGAAGTCGCCGCCGCCGGCGTCCAGTGGCGCGCGGGTCAACTCAAGGCGCTGAATGAATCACGCAAGGACGACGTTGCCGAGATTGAAGCGGACCAAGCCACCGCTAGCCGCATCGCCGATGTCCGCACCAAGTCGCCGCTCGCTCTGGAAATGTTGGCGATCGCCAACGAGCAGCGCCCAGCGACGGTGGAGTTCACGCGCATTAATTGTAAGCTGAACAACGCCTTGGAAATCGAGGCCCGCACCACCAATCCCTCGGACATCTCCGCGTTTGAAAGAGCCCTCAAGGAGCTCCCGGAGATCAGCGGCGTGGCCAGCAAGGACATGCGGGCCCGCGATAACTACACGACTTTCACCTTCACGATTTCCTTCAAAGTCGACACCCTGCGAAAGTCCGTCGCTAAAGACGAAGCGTTGAAAGCCGAGGAGGCCGCCAAGGCCGAGGAGGCCGCGAAGACGGCCGCCCCGACGACCCCAGGCGTACCGACGCCCGCCAAGATTGGTCAGACGACGCCCGTCGCTCCGGCCCCAACCCCCGCCGCCGCTAAATAATCCTTTTTTATGAAACACCTTTTCTTCGGACTCCAAGCCCGCGAACGCTATATGGCGCTCGCGGCCCTCGCCGTAGCGGCCTTCCTTTGGATCACCTCCTCTTGGGGACGCACCCGCGACGGCTGGGCCGCCTGGCAAACCCTCGAGAGCGATGCGGCCACGCAAGTCGCTTGGCTCAATAAACAAGCGGAGATTAAAGCCGCCGCAGATATCGCCATCCAAGGCCTCGATGCTGGTCGCGGTTACGACTCAACCCGCTTGGTGGAAGAAGCCCTCTCCGCCGCCAAGGATGCGGGCCTGAGCCCGACGACGGAAGCCCCGAAGACGCAGAAGTCGGGTAAGTTTGCGGTGCACACCCTCCAGCTCAGCTGCCGCCGCGCCGACCTCGCGGCGGTGGTTCGCTTCTACCAGACTATCAGCCCCCGGGCGCCTTACATCGCCATCAACACACTCTCCCTCCAGTCCGACCGTGCCAGTTCCGGCACCGTCACCATGGTCGTGACGCTCAGCTCGCTAGAATTGATTACGCCGGTGAAGTGAGGCGCGGCAGGAAGGCCAAGGCAGGTGCAAAAGTGAAAATCGGCCGGAGGCCTGTGCAAAAGTGGGAAGGTGGGACAGGGAAGATTACAGAGTACAGAGTTCAGAGTACGGAGTTGAAAGGCATGAGGTAGGGGCGTGGCGGAGATAGAGAAGATTACAGAGTACGGAGTTCAGAGTGCGGATTTTAAAGGCATGAGGTAGGGGCGTGGCTTTGCCGCGCCCTCCTTGGTTAGGAGGTCAAGGCGGAGCCTTGCCCCTACCCGCGAGCGTAGCTCGCGAAAGAGGTGGCTAGGTTGGCACGCAGTGCCAACCCTACCAGAGGCAGAAGGACCGCACGCGGTGCGGTCCCTACCTTAGAGACAGGAGGCAAAGGGGAACCGGGGACCGGGAAGGATGCGCGCAGCACAACAGGCGTAACTAGGGCAGCACGCGGTGCTGCCCCTACCTTAGGCGCGCTCAGAACTTAAAGGACGAGCTGACTTCGAAGACGGCGGAGACGATTGCGAAGGCGATGAAGGCGACAAACGAGAAGGCGGCCATCAGGACGGAGGCGGAGATGGTCTGCGAAATCGTGCCGAGCCAGCGATCGAGTTCAGCGCGGTAAGAGCGGGCGATGTCGCGGAGGCCAGGGGCGAGGTTGCCGGTCTGTTCGGCGACGGCCACGCGGTCGAGGAGCAAGCGCGGGAAATACCCCGTGCGGGCGAGGGCGCGCGAGAGGCTTTCGCCCTCGAGTACGCGGTCGGTCGCCGCGCGCATCTGGGCCCGCATCGCGCGGTTGGGAGCGGTCTTTTCGGCGAGGCGCAGGGCTTCAGCCGTGGTGATGCCGTTTTCGAGGAGCACCGCGAGGGTGTGACAGAAGTTGAGGACCGACACGCGCATGACGAAAGCGCCCGCGAGGGGGGTTTTCAGAAGTAGTGCGTCGGAGGCAATCTTGCCTTCATCCGTCTTGCGCCACTGGTAGATGCCGATGACCGCGGCGATGGCGAGGACGACCAAGATTGGGCCGACCACGACAAAGACATCCGCAAACCACATCAGCATTTTGGTAGACAGCGGCAGTTTCCCCCCGAGGGAGTCGAGCAACGTCTTCAGGCGAGGCAGCAGGAAGAGTACGAAGAAGATCACCACGCCGATGGCGACGAAACAGATGAACAGCGGGTAGGCCATCGCGGCAATCAGCTTGCGGCGGAACTCAGCCTGCTCGGTGAAGTGCGCAATCAACCGTTCGAGGACATCACAGATGTTACCCGTCGCTTCACCGGCCGCGATTAAGTTAATCGTCTGACCATCAAAGACGGCGGGATAGCCGCTCAGCGCGCCGGAAAGGCTTTGGCCTTCGCTGAGCTTGGCCCAGATACCGGCGCAGAGGTTACGCAGACGGGACTTCTGGAGCCGCAGGGATAAGAGGCGGAGTGATTCGCCCGCGGACATGCCGCTACGCACCAAGTCGGCCATCGCTTCCAAGAAAGGGAGGCACTCGGCGGCGGTCGGGGCTTCTTCGGCGCCCCCTTTGGCGGAAGGCCCTTCCGTCTCACGGCGCGCGGCACCGACCTCCTCGACCTTAATGGGGCGAAGCCCACGGGTCTGCAACCGACGCAGCGCCTCGCGGCGGCTGGGCGCGTCGATGGAACCGTCGCTAGCGGCCCCTTGGCTGTCCTTGGCCGTGTAGGTAAAGGAAGGCATCCGACCTTATTCGTTCGAGCTGAGGTTACGCACGAGCTCTTCGAGTGTCGTGTGGCCGGACTTGACCTTCTCCCACCCCGCGCGGGCGAGCGGGCGCATGCCGTTGGCGATGGCGCGTTCGGTCAGCTCGCGGTTACTCACGCGGTTGATGATTAAATCGTGGAGCGGCTTCGGGTGGAAAATTTCGAACACACCGACGCGGCCGCGGTAGCCGGTGTTGCGGCAGCGGCGACAACCCACCGGCTCGCGGAGTTCGGTCACGCCGGCGAGGTCTACTTCCTTCATGCCGAGGGCTTCCAAAGCGGGGATAACGCGGGCCTTGTTAACGGGGGAAGTCTTGGCGCAATCCGTGCACAGGCGGCGCACGAGGCGCTGGGCGATAACCAGTTCGACCGCGGAACCCACGAGGAACGGCTCGACGCCCATATCAATGAGACGCGTGATGGCGCCCGGGGCGTCGTTGGTGTGGAGCGTCGAGAACACGAGGTGACCCGTGAGGGAGGCGCGGATGGAAATTTCGGCCGTCTCCAAGTCGCGGATTTCCCCGACCATGATGACATCCGGATCTTGACGGAGCGTGCTGCGGAGAGCGCCGGCGAAGGTCAGGCCGATTTCGGCCTTGGTCTGCACCTGGTTGGCACCGGGCACTTCATATTCGATCGGATCTTCGATGGTAACGAGGCGCAGCTCCGGCGAATTAATCTCGCGCAGGAACGCATTGAGCGTGGTCGACTTACCGGAACCCGTTGGGCCAGTGACTAAGATGATACCGTGCGGGTAGTCGAGGACCTTGCGGACGACGGCCTGCTCGTCGGGCGCCATCCCGATACGGTTCATATCGTAGGCTTCCTTGCGCTGGTTGAGTAAGCGGAGCGATACCGACTCAGCGTAGATGGTCGGGATGGTCGAGACGCGGATATCTAACACGTTCTTACCATCGCGGAAGTTGATACGACCATCCTGCGGGAGGCGGCGCTCGGAGATGTTGAGACGCGCCATGATCTTCAGGCGCGAGATGATGGCATCCTGGAAGCGCGCCAGGTTATCGGGCAGTGGCACTGGGATAAGGATCCCATCGACGCGGTAGCGGATGCGCAGGTTATTTTCCTGCGGCTCAAAGTGGACGTCCGTCGCACCTTCGGCGACTGCCTGCGAGAGCACGTCGGTGACGAAGCGCACCACGGCGGCATCGGCATCGGCCTCGACGTCTTGGTTCGCCACTTCGAGTTCGGGTAAATCGCCGCCCTCGTCATCGAGGCTACCACCGCCGACGCCGTAATTATCGGTCACCAGTTGGGCCACGCGTTCGGGCGGGGCGAGGTACCACTTCGGCCGACGAGCGGCAAAAGTTGCGATCCAATCGACCGTCTCCGCATCGGGCGGTAGCGGCGAGATCAGGTTGAGACGGCCCTCTTCAGAGCCGGGCAGAATAACGGCGATGACCTGAGACTCCGTGGCGATACGCGCCGGGAGTACCTTAATGCCTTCGGGGTCGACGGCGGGTTCATCGAGCACTTCGAGTCCGGAGGCCTTGGCCAACTCATCGAGTAGGACTGCTTCGGTTACGCTGAGCGCTTGGCACAGCAACTTAAAGCGGGCATCGCGCGGGGCCTCGGCGAACGAAGCGCGGGCCTCGTCCGTCAGACGATCCGCCAAAGCGGCGGGCAAACCATGCCTAACGGCGGTCAACATCGGGTCGCTTACTTGGAGGAACCGCCGACTTCGAGCGTCGAGCCAGGCAGGCCGTTGAGGAGCGGACTGGCCGGCGCGGTGGCGGGCGCTGCGCCAGAACCAGGAGAGGCCGGAAGCTTATCGATGTGCTTGTGGACCTGTTCGGCAATCGGGGTGGCATCAACGCGGCTGATGGCATTGAGGTTGTCGACGGCGGAATTATTGAGGACGTAAGGACGGAGGAAGATCAGTAACTCGGTCCGGGTCTTCGTCTTCGAGGAACCACCGAGGAGGTCGCCAATGAACGGGATCGGGCCGAGACGATTCTTGGTTGTCGTATCGTTAGAGCGTTGGAGGCCACCGAGGACGATAATCTCACCGCTCATGGCGCTGACGAACGAATCGGTTGAGCGACGGCCGATGACTGGCTGGTCGTTGCCGTCGATGGTGACGGAGCCAAGGACATCTTCGACCTGCTGCGTCACCTGGAGTTGGACGGAGCCATCCTTGCCGATGAGTGGCAGCACCTTGAGCTGGATACCGATATCGCGCTGGGAGACCGTCGAACTAGTGACCAGGCCCGTGGTGCCGGCGGTGGATTGTGTGCCGGTGATGACGGGGCGGGATTCGCCGACGAAAATCGTGCCTTCCTTATTATGGGAAGTCGTGATGGCCGGGACGGAAAGCACGTGCAGGTCGTTCTTGGTCGGCGTCGAGGACGTGCCGAGGCTGACGATACCCGTCAGTGTGCCGTTGGGGGCTAAGGCGGCCGAGCCACCACCGACGCCGGTGACGCCGCCAGCGCCGCCGAAGAGCGTGCCGTTGACGCCCGTGAGCTTGCCGTTGGTGACCGTCATACCGAGGGAGGTGATGCCGCTGCTATCGTTGTCGGTGAGCGTGACTTCGGCGATGACAACCTCGATGCGGACCTGCGGGAGGACGACGTCGACCTTGTCGATTAATTCATGGAGGAGGCGAAGGTCGTCCTTGGTGCCGGAGACGACGATGGAGTTGGAGCGGACGTCGGCGATGACCGTGACCATCGTGCTGAACTCGTCGGCGCCATTCTGCTGGGAGCCCGTGGCGGCGGCGCCCGCGGCGGCGACCGGAGCGACGGGGGTCGTCACGCGGTTAGTGCCATTAGTCGTCCGTCCGCCGTTGGCGGTGGAAGCGGCCTTGGTCTGGCCGGTGATCAGCTGCGTGAGCAACGTGGCCGTCTCGGTGGCGTTGGCGTGACGGAGGAAGACTACGTCGGTCTTCGTATTAGGGTCCGAAGTCGCGTCGAGTGATTCGATTAACTTATCGAAGAACGGGTGCTGATCGGCCGAGCCCATGACGATGACGCGGTTGGTGCGCTCGTCGGCGGTGAAGCTCGTGCCCGTCGAAAGGCGGAAAGGCGCGGCCCCATTGGCGGCGGGCGTACGGAGGAGAGCCGTTAGCTTGGTCACCATGTCGGTGGCCAGCGCGTGCTTCAGGTTGTACATCTTAGTCGCGATGACATCGAGCTGCGGGCGATCGAGCTGCGCGAGCAGGGTCTCAATCTTCTGCAGGTTCATGATCGAGTCGGTGACTAAAATCGCGTTGTTCCGACCGAAGAAGACCGGCGGCGAGCCGAGGGTGCCGTTCAGCATGCCTTGAATCTGGGTCACGACCTCTTGGCCGTTGGCGTGCTTTAGCAGGAAGATTTTGGAAGCCACGCGGCCGCTAGCGGGTAGGCTCAGCGTGCTTTCGCTGAGCAACGTCGGCGATTCCGACTTGGCGACATTGTTAGGGACGATCTTAAGGAACTTGTCACCCTGTTGGATGACGGCGACGCCGTTTAAGGTGAGCAGTGTTTCGATGGCCAGGAGCGCGTCGTTACGTGTGGCGGTGGCAGGGAGCGAGAGTGTGTAGAGGCTGGCGGGGAGCGCTTGCGGGCGGAGGACCGTCTTGCCGGTCCAACGCTGGAGCAGTTCGAGCACTTGGCCGATGGTCTCATCGCGGAGGACCATGGGGCCGACCGTATCGGTGCCGCTCAAGCTAGGCACGGGCGTCGCTGCGACGGTGCCAACGACCACGGCGGGGGCAGCGGGTACGGCCACCGCGGGGGCGACCGGCGCCGCCGTCTGGGCAAAGCCGACGGGGGCTAAGGCGAGGCTGACGGCCGCGAGGAGGAACAACGGGGAGAGCGACCGGCGTGGAGAAGGGGTGGAAGGGCAATTCACTGGAGGAGGGGGTGAATGGATTAACACCAATGGAACGGAATAGTTCGATGGAAAAGGTGGTTTTTGGTGGAATGTTTAGGGGGCGACTGAGGTTGAGCCTGCCGACAGCCCCCCACGGACGGAAAGGTGAACATTATTTCACCCTTTTTAGTGGACAAACCGCCTTTAAACCCTCTTATCTGAGCTTAGGTACCCTATGCGCGAAGATCTCCCCGAATGGCTTGGAAAGCCCCCGCGACGCGGCACCGACGCGTGGGAAGCTTGGCTGGCTAAATGGCGGGCCTATGCCCGGGTTGAATTGAAGGATGCGGCGGCCGATGACCCCGAGTTCGATTTCGGTCTCCTGACGATGGATGAACGCTGGCAAGTCGCCCTCGCCGTGGAGATCCGCAAGCACATTGAGCAAGGCCGCGCTGGGGGGCCCTGCCCCTTCCTGCAAAACCGCAGCATCTCCGATGTCCTCCATGCCTCGATTGTCGCCTGGCAGGTTGGTCGATCCGTTTTTTCAACCGAACCCAACGAGCGAACCCTCTTTGCGGACCAGTGGGTGACCAAGCGGCTCAACCCGCGGCGCCGCCGGATTGCTCACGGCATTCGCTACGGATTTCTGGCGGGCCTCGGGGGCGAACCGGCCGAACCCGCCTGGTCCTCGTCCGACTACATCGCTGCCTACGAAGCCGCTTGGAATGTCGGGAACGCCATGGCCATCGACAGCGACCCGCGGTGATGGGGTTGCGGAGCACGCCTCCGCGGGTAGAGTACTCTTTCTAGAACTTATGGATTACCTGACCTATGCCCTCCTCCTCGCCGTCCTGGGCCTTGTGGCCTACGTGGCCTTCTTCCGAAAGAACCCGGAAGCGACCGGCAGCGAAGCAAGCAACGCCCTCCTCTTAGACGACGTTCGCCAACAGCTCGCCGCTGCCAATGCGACGGCCGAGCGCGAACGCAACGCCAAGACCGACGCCCTCTCCCGCGTTTCCGGTGCCGAATCCGCCAAGCAATCAGCGGTGACGCATCTGGCCGACGCGGAAGCCCGCCACACCCGGCAAGCGGCCGAGTTGAGGGCCACCACCGACCAGACAGTCATGCAATTACGCGAAGACCAACGGAAGGCGCTCGAAGCCGCCGAAGCCCGCTACAATCAAGCACTGGTCGACCTGCGCATCACCTTCGAGAAGACCAGCACCGATGTGCTTAAAGGCATGGCGCCTGACGTGACCAAGGAAGTGGCCAGCAAAGTTGAACCGCTGATTGCGCAGATCAACACGGCCCTCGGCAACTACCGTGAAGCCATGCAGCAAAGCCTCACAAACCAAGGTGATGCCTTGGCCGCCGTGGGGGCGCAGATGAAAACTATCAGTGAGACGACGGCGGCCTTGGCCACGAGCACGACCGACTTCACCTCGGTCCTAAAGTCCTCCCAGCATCGTGGCAAGTGGGGCGAGCAGACCCTACGCCGGGTCGTGGAAGCCGCCGGGCTCAGCCCGCACTGCGACTTCAGCGAACAAGTTTCGCAAGATGACTCGCGCCCCGACCTGATCGTCAAACTCCCCGGCAATCGCTGCATCATCATCGACTCAAAGGTGCCGGAGTTCGACGTCGCCATCGCCGACCAAGCCGCGCCGAACCGGCGGGAACTCGTCGCGGCCCACGCGGTTAAACTCCGCAAGACGATTCGCGACCTCGCGGCCAAGGATTACCCGACGGCCATGGCGAAGCAGGGCGTCACGCCCTACGACAAAGTCATCCTATTCTTACCAGCTGAGTCCCTCTTGAGCACCGCGCTCGAAGGCGACAATGACCTCATTCTCACCGCCGCGCGCGAAGGCATTCTCATCGCCACACCGGCGACGCTGATGGGCTTCCTCGGAGCCATTAACCTCGCCTGGCAGCAGCACACTCAGGCAGAAAACGCTGGGCGGATTGCAGACGAGGCCACCGAACTCTTTGACCGCCTCGTTAAGTTCGCTGAGCATTTCACCAAGGTCCGTAAAGGTCTGCTGAGTGCAGCCGAAAGCCTCGATGCCGCGATTGGTAGTTACGAGACGCGCATCCGGCCGCAAGGCGAACGCGTGCGTGAGCTAGGCGGGGCGGCGAGCCGGGCAGCGCTGGGCGAAATCCATCCCATCAACGCCCACGTCCGCCGGCTCGAAGACGCGGCGGAGTAAGCGTCGCAAACCTGCTGGTGGAGCCGATGAGGTTCGAACTCACGGCCTCGTCATTGCGAACGACGCGCTCTACCAACTGAGCTACGGCCCCACACAGCAGGACATTGAGGGAAGCGAAGGCCGGCCAGAGGGCAAGGTTTAGATAGCCCCGACCGAGACGGGTGCCCCGAAAACTACGGGTTCCCCTTGCCTCGGCGGGTGGGCCCGATACTTTTCACGGCTCTTCCCACTCACATGCGCGTCTCCAAAGAAACCGTCGTCGGCATCGAATACACCCTCAAGGACGACAAGGGTAACGTGCTCGACGCGTCGACCAGTCATGGCCCGATGGAGTATCTCCACGGCGCTAGCAATATCATCCCTGGACTGGAGCAAGGCCTCGAAGGCCTCACCGCTGGCGACACCAAGGTCATCGTCGTGCAACCTGTCGATGCGTATGGTGAATACAGCGACAAACTAATCCAGCGCGTTCCGATCGATCGGTTCGGTGCGAACAAAGTGGAAATCGGGATGCGCTTCCACGCCGAAACCAATCTCGGCATGCGCGTGCTCGTCATCCGTCACGTCGACGAGCAGGAAGCGGTCCTTGACGGCAACCATGAGCTCGCCGGTAAGACGCTGACCTTTGATGTTAAAGTTGTTTCGGTGCGCGCGGCTGAACTCACGGAACTCGCCCATGGCCATCCGCACCAAGAAGGCGGCTGCTGTGGCGGTGGCGGCTGTGGCTCCGGCGAATCCGAAGGCGGCTGCTGCTCGTCCGAAGGCGAAGCCTCCAGCGGTGGTTGCTGTTCCACCGAAGGTGCGAGCGCTGGTTGCTGCTCGTCTGAAGGCGAAGCCTCCAGCGCTGGCTGCTGCTCGTCCGAAGAGCCCGTCACCCAGCAGAAGCAAGGCGGCTGCGGTAACGGTGGCTGCGGTTGCTCGGCTTAAGCGCGAGCGGTGCCTCGGGAGGGGATGAGGAAGCCGAAGTGCAAAAGTGCAAATCGGCGGTTCGCCTGTGCAAAAGTGGAAAGGTGGAGGCAGTGGCAGTGGCACACGTACAAAAGGTAGGGGCGTGGCATGAGTAGATTACAGAGTACGGAGTGCGGATTGCGGAAGGTGAAGGGGAATGGTTGGCTGGAGTATGGTTGGCTAGGGGAAAAGGTAGGGGCGTGGCATGAGTAGATTACAGAGTACTGAGTACGGAGTACGGATTTGGGAGGCATCTCCTGAAAAGGGGGACCGGGGACCGGGAAGGATGCGCGCTGCACAATAGGCGTGGCTAGGTTGGCACGCAGTGCCAACCCTACCTCAATACACGCCAACGTTGTGCCAAACCTACCCGATACCTGGGACTGCGTGGGCGGGGCTTAGCCTCTTATCGGTGATACCGATAGTCTGTATTATAAATATCGATGCACGGCGAGGCGGTAACTCTGTTACACTTCATCCCCATGAAATCGTTCCTCGCCCGCATTACCGCAAGGCCCGGGGCAACTACGCCACCGCCCAGAAGTCAGCCAAGATGGTCGACATCCTCGCCAGCGACTCCTCGCCGACTGCACCCTTTTCGCTTGGCCCAGCCAGCGAGACGCCTTGCTAACTTCGTCGCCATCCAGGCGGTAGGTATCGCCGTCATCGCCGCCAACCAGATCGCTATCGAGGACACCAGCCCCGGTGGCTACACCTACCCTGGCGTCATCAAGTCGGAGAAGGCCCGCAAATCCTACGACGACAAGATGGCGGCGTTTAACCGCACCCTAAAGGATTCGAACGCCACCCTGTCCGTTTTCACGGCTCCCGCGGACATGGATGCCACCTCGATTAATTTGGTGGACAGTTACATTCAGATCTTGGTGAAAGCCATCGAGACCAACCACGTCATTCTCTTGAATATCCGTTGAGCCGAAGGGGGCAGAGAAGAGTGCTGGGTCGAGTACAGAGTACGGAGGACGGAGTGAGTGAGGGGAGAGGAGAGCCAGGTGCAAAGGTGCAAAGGTGAGCGCGGCTGAAGGCCGCGAGGGGACTGGTTGGCTGGAGTATGGTTGGCTAGGGGTGAGCCGAAGAAGATTACGGAGTACGGAGGGATGGGTAGGGGCGTGGCTTTGCCGCGCCCTCCTGCAGGGGAGTGCAAGGCGGAGCCTTGCCCCTACCCGCGAGCGGAGCTCGCGAGAGAGGTAGCTAGGTTGGCACGCAGTGCCAACCCTACCTCAATACACGCCAACGAAGCCCCTACCCTACCACGAGACAGGCGGACGAGACACAGTCGCGCCCCTACCCGAGGCAGGAGACAGGGTACGGATTACGGAGAGATTAAGGAAGGCGGTACTTCTCTTTTACGCCTTTACGCCTTTGCACCTTTCCACCTTTGCGCCGCAACCCTCACTCACGCTCCCCAACTCCAAGTCATCGCAATCACGACATCGGGGTGGAGCGATTGTTTCACTGGGCAGGCTTCGGCGGCGCGAATGAGGCGGGCGCGGGTATCTTCGGGAATGCCAGCGGGCATCGTGATATGGACGTCGAGGCGGGCGATCCGGCGCGGAACTACCGTCGTCATATGTTTCTCCACCTCGATACGGGCGCCGCGGAAGTCTGCACCCAAGGACTTCGCCTGGATGCCGAGGATCGTGAGGATGCACGTCGCCAAGGCCGTCGCGGCTAAGTCCGTCGGCGAGAACGCCTCGCCCTTCCCTTGGTTGTCAACGGGCGCATCCGTCAGCAACTGACTGCCCGATGGGCCGTGCGTGGCGCGGACGCGTAAGTCGCCGAGGTATTCGCAGGAGATCTTCACGCTCATAAACAGAGCGTAATCCGTAGCTTGTGGGGAGGTCGAGTCCGCAAGCGGGCATGAAAAAGCCCCGGCGGTCCGGGGCTTCGTCGGGGCGGCTTCAGCTGACTTATTCGCCGTCTTTACCGATGGCGTCGACTGGGCAGCCCTCGAGGGCCTCCATGCACTTATCGATATCTTCCTGGGCTTCAGGCTGTTTGAAGACGTAGGAGTAGCCGCCATCATCTTGGCGGGTGAAGGAAGCCGGTGCGGTTTCACGGCAGAGGTCGCAATCGATGCACTGGGAGTCCACGTAGAATTTACCGGGGACGCCTTCGGGACGCTTATCGTTTTTATCAGCCATGGGAGGAAAGGGGAAGGTGGACGGGGAACGCTGTCTGTCAAGAACCCGTCACTTTTCAGGGACCATCATCACCAATTGATAGCTCGCGAGGCCAGCCAAACCGAGCGGGAAGGACACCGTGAGGCGCTCCGGCGTGTCATAGACCACGATAAGGCGGGCGATGACCAAGCGATTCGGGCGCCAACCCGGCTGGGCGGAGGCGTCGAAAGTGAGTTGGAGGTCGGTCGAATGGATGGGGTGCTCGAGTTCTTGTGCGAGTAGTAAACGCATCCGTTGACGCTCGGCGGCGGAGACACCATCCCAGCAGACCATGGAGTCGAGGGCGGCCGTATCACGAGAACTGTGGGCGGAAACCCAAGCGGTCCGGAGGTGACCCAAGGCGCGTAATTGGTAATAACTGAGTAACGCACTGATGGTAAAAACCCACAGCCCGATTCGTGCCCAGAGCGGGAGTGGTGCCAGAATCGACCAACGGCGGGCGGGAAGCAAAGGCGTGCTCATAGGAGAAGTGCGTTGACCCAGTGCATAGGCTGGAGATAAGGCATATTAAAGACATGGCGAACGATAGCAAGCCCTCCTCCGACACCGGTCGCTACGCCGCCCGCGGCGTCTCCGCCTCGAAGAACGAAGTGCACGCCGCCGTCGATAAACTTGACCGCGGCCTTTTCCCGGGAGCATTTTGCAAAATCACGGAAGACCATCTCACGGGCGACGCGCAGCGTTGCGTCGTCACGCACTCGGATGGTTCGGGCACGAAAGCCTTACTCGCTTACCTCTGGTGGAAAGAAACCGGTGACGCGACCGTCTTCCGCGGCATTGCACAGGACAGTATCATCATGAACATTGATGACCTCCTGTGCGTCGGCGTCACCGAAGGCGTCATCCTTTCCTCGACCATTAACCGCAACGCCAAGGCAATTCCTGGGGCCATCCTCGCTCAGCTGATCGAAGGCACGGAAGAAGTCCTCGCGATGCTGCGCGCGCAAGGCTTTGGCATCCGCTCGGGCGGGGGCGAAACGGCGGACGTCGGCGACCTCACTCCGACCCTGACGGTGGATTCCACGGCCACCGCGATTCTCCGCCGCGGCGACGTCATTGACGCCGCGCGCATCACGCCAGGCCTAGCGATTGTCGGCCTCGCCGCGGGCGGGCGGTGCGCCTATGAAGCGGGCGAGAACAGTGGTATCGGCTCAAATGGCCTGACCAGTGCCCGCCACGAGCTCTTAGCCAACACCTACGCCCAGAAGTACCCCGAGACCTACGACCGGGCCATGCCGGCCGATTTGGCCTACTGCGGCCCCTATCGCCTGATGGACCCGCTCCCGGGCTCATCCTTGACCGTCGGGCAGGCTCTGCTCTCCCCGACCCGGACCTACGCCCCCTTTGCCCTCCAGCTCCTCCAGGCCCTCGGCCGGGACCGCGTCCGCGGCCTAATCCACTGCTCCGGCGGCGGCCAGACCAAGTGCAAGCGCTTCGGGACCCACGTTCATTTTATCAAAGATAATCTCTTCCCCGTCCCCCCGATTTTCGCGGCCATCGCGCAGGCCAGCGGCACAGAACCCGAGGAAATGCATAAGGTTTATAACATGGGACACCGCTTAGAGGTCTACGTCGACCCGGCGGACGTTCCAGCCGTTTTGGCGGTCGCCGCTGGCCTCCAGCTCGAAGCGCGCGTCGTCGGTCGGACCGAAGCTTCGACCCAGCCGGGCGGGGCTAATCACGTCACCGTCAGCAAAGACGGCGTGTCGCTACGTTACTCCTGACTGTCCGAGGACAGTAGAAAGTAACCGGGTGGTCGGGCAGACAGGACTTGAACCTGCAACACCCTGCTCCCAAAGCAGGGACTCTACCAATTGAGATACTGCCCGAAAACCCGACTTGCATG
>CAIXHF010000132.1 GCA_903919185.1 uncultured Opitutia bacterium
ATCTTGCTCGTCGTGGATGGACGCCTCGACGACGGCGATGGCGCCAAAGGCATCTTCCGGGTCACCGAGACCGAAGCCGCCTTTACACTGAAGGCCGAGTGATGGCCTCGGCGCGCGAGCGCAGGTCAGCTTCATAGAGCGCGTTCACCAGTTCGAAGAGGTCGCCCTCGAGGACCTGTTCAATCCCGTGGACCGTGAGGTCGATACGATGGTCGGTGATACGGTTCTGCGGAAAATTATAGGTCCGGATACGTTCCGAGCGATCGCCCGACCCAATCATATTCTTGCGGGTATCGGCCCGGACCTCGCGTTCTTTGGCGCGGGTCAGGTCGAGGAGGCGCGAACGCAGCACGCGGAGGGCCTTTTGGCGGTTACGGAGCTGGGAACGCTCGTCGGCGCAGTAGACCATCAACCCCGTCGGTTTGTGGATGATTTGCACCGCAGATTCCGTCTTATTAACGTGTTGGCCGCCGGCACCGGAAGCGCGGGCCACGGACATGTCGAGGTCTTCGGGCTTGAGCACCACTTCGGCCTCTTCGGCTTCGGCGAGGACGGCGACCGTGGCGGCGGAAGTATGGACGCGACCGGAGGCCTCGGTGGCGGGGACGCGTTGGACGCGGTGGACGCCGGCTTCGTGGCGGAGCAGGGCGGTAGCCCCTTCGCCTTCGATGAGTAGAACCGCTTCGCGGACCCCGCCGAGGTCGGAGTGGGATAAGGACATTAATTCGCACTTCCAGCCCTTGCGTTCGGCGAAGCGCGTGTAGGCCCGGAGTAGTTCGGAGGCGAACAAGGAGGCCTCTTCGCCCCCCGTCCCAGCGCGGATTTCCACCATCGCATTGCGGGAATCGTCGGGATTGGGTGGGACAATCGCCTTAATCAGTAGGTCGCGGGCGACCTCAATCAGGGGCGTCAGGCGGCGGATTTCATCATCGGCCATCCGGCGCATCTCGGGGTCGGCTTCGTGGGCGAGGGCACGGGCTTCGGCGAGTTCCTTCTCCAGGCTCGTCAGCAGGTCATCGGCTTTGACCGCCTTACCAGTGAAGCGCAGTTCGGCCCCGAGGGCGGCGGCCCGGCGGCTATCCCCGAACGTCGCCGGGTCGGCCATGAACCCTTCCAGTTCGGTAAGGCGACGGCGGAGGCCAGAAAGGTCGGGTCTGAGGGGGGCTTCGGCCATGGTGGGTAGAACGGGAATCGGGCTTGGACAGCGGGGCTGCCTCCGTTAGTTAATGGATGCTTGGGGACTCACCCCGCAAGCCCGACCTTTCACCCTCTTTCGATTTAGCATGCAGACCAAGGAACCCGCCCTACGCGGCAGCCACGTCCTCTCCTGTGTCTGGGACTTTGATAAGACCCTTTGTCCCGGGTACATGCAGACCCCGCTTTTCCGCGCCTTCGGCGTGGATGAAGAGCAATTCTGGAAGGAAACCAACCAGTTGCCGGCCTTGTATGCCCGCAAAGGTATCCGCACCTCGAAGGACTCCGTCTACCTGAATCACCTACTCAGCTACGTGAAGTCAGGCCCCATGAAGGGACTCACGAACCGCCAGCTCCGCGAGCTCGGCGGCGAAATCGAGCTCTGTCCAGGCCTTCCGGAATTTTTCCCAGCGCTTAAGGAGTTCGTCCGCGAACTCGGCCGTAAGCATAACGTCGAGGTGACCCTCGAGCACTATGTTATCAGCACGGGGCTCGCGGAGATGATCCGCGGCACCTCGCTCGCCCAGCACTGCGACGGCATCTACGGCTGCGAATTTCTCGAGCATCCCTTACCTCCACACTTTAGTAAGCAGGATGAACTCGCGCTCGAGCTGCCGACCGAGATTACGCAAGTCGCCGCGATGGTCGATAACACCATTAAGACCCGCTTCCTCTTCGAGATTAATAAAGGCTCGAATAAGAATCCCGAGATCGACGTTAATTCCGTGGTGCAGGCGGAAGATCGCCGCGTGCCCTTCGACAATATGATTTACGTCGCCGATGGCCCTAGCGATGTCCCGGTCTTCTCGCTTTTACGTAAGAACGGTGGCAAGGCTTTTGCCGTCTACGTGCCGACGAACGAAGCCGAGTTCGCGCAGAACGACGCACTCCTCCAGGCCGGTCGCGTGCATGGCTACGGCCCGTGCGATTACGGTCAGGCCGCCTTTACCCCGAAGTGGATTCGCCATGCCTTGACGGGCATGGTCGAGCGCCTCGCCCAAGAGCGCACCCGCGCCCTCGCCGCCCGCGTGACCCGGCCACCCCGCCATATCCACGCCGATCCGACGGCGCCCCGCACCGACGTGACGTCGCAGGGCAACCTCTTCGGCGAATAATTTCATGCCCGCCCCTGCCCGTAAGCGCACCGCCACTTTGGCCACGCCCGCCAGCGAAAGCCGCCCGATCCTCGCGGTCGTGCTCGGCCTCGTCGCGACCTTCTTTGTCATCGCGTTCGTCTCGCACTCGGTCACGGATGCGAACCTTTTACCTAGCCTATTCACGAAGGAGACCGATTTCACCGCAACGCAGAATTACTGCGGCTCATTCGGCTCGACGGCGGCCTTCGCACTTTTTCACCTCTTCGGCTACGGCGCCTTCTTCGTCCCGGCGTTCCTTTATGCGGCGGCGTGGTTCGCGCTCAATAATCGAGCACACACCCTCTGGCCGACGAAGGTCGCGTTGATGTCCGCCTGCGTACTTTTCGGCGCCCCGATGTTGACCCTGTGGCTGGGCGCGGATGCTTCGGGCACCTTTGATCCGAAAGGCCCCGGCGGCGTTCTCGGTGGCTTCATCTATCTCAAGCTCTGCCAGCCGGTCCTTGGTGAGTACGGGACTTGGATCCTCGTCTTCCCTTATGGCTTCTGCCTACTCGGCGCGTTAGCGGATGACCCGAAGGCCACCCTGAACGCTTGGATTACGGAAATGCGCGACGGGGTGGGTGCGTGGAATGCCGAGCGTAAGGTTGCCGCCGCCCGCGAGGCCAGCGAACGCCAACGCAAGCAGCAGCAGGCGGCCGAACTCCGCCGCAAGCAGCAGGAGATTGCGGGCGCCGAAGTCACCGCGATGCCTTCCGCCGCCGCCAAGCCCATGGTGAAGATTGAGGATCTTCCCCTGGATGACGACGCTGACATTGAGCCCGCGCCGCGCGAGGAAGTCGCCGCCAAGGGCCCGGCCACTATCCAGCCGGAGAACGTTACCATCACTCCGCTGAAGGAAGAAAAACCTACGGACGAAGAGTCCAACGAAGAGTCCGCGGCGGAAGAAGCGGATGAGCTTAAGGCCGCGACGACTAAGCCGCGCACCCCGGTTAAGCCGCTCGAGCCCGCGGGCTCGGGTAAGGTCCTCATCGTGAAGCCCGAGGAGATTGAGCGCGCCAAGTCCTCCCAGCAGCTCAAGAAGCGTGGCGAATACCTCTTCCCTCCAATCAACCTCCTGAGCGAACCCAAGGCTAGCACTATCGGCCCATCGGAAGACTTCCGCAAGCGGGCGCAGGACCTCATTGAGACCCTCAGGCAGTTCAAGGTCGAGTGCGTCCCCGTCGACCCCACTAACGGCGTCGACGTTGGCATCCAGCAAGGCCCGTCTATCACGCGTTACGAGATCAAGCCCGCGCCGGGCGTGCGCGTGGAGAAGATTGCTAACCTCTCGAATAATATCGCGATGAACCTAGAAGCCGAAGCCGTGCGTATCCTCGCGCCCGTGCCGGGTAAGGGTACGGTCGGCATCGAGATTCCGAACCGCAACCGGAAGGACGTCCTCCTCCGTGAGATCATCGAGTCCAAGGCTTGGGCGGAGACCGTCATGGAGCTGCCGGTCGTGCTCGGCGTGGATAGCGTCACGAACAAGCCCGTCATCCAGGACCTCGCCAAGATGCCGCACGCACTCATTGCGGGTGCGACGGGCCAGGGTAAGTCCGTTTGTATTAACGCGATTATCGTTTCGCTCCTCTACCGCTGCACCCCGCAGGACCTGCGCTTCATCATGGTCGACCCCAAGGTCGTCGAACTGCAGATCTTTAATCAGCTCCCGCACCTGCTCATCCCGGTCGAGACCGACCCTAAGCGCGTGCCCTCGGCGCTCAAGTGGCTCATCGCTGAAATGCAGCGCCGCTACAAGATCTTCGCTAAGTGTGGCGTGAAGAACATCACGGGCTTTAACTCCAAACTCGCCAAGGAAGCCGGCCTACCGAAGCAGGAGGAACTCCCCCTCAGCCCTGAAGAGCAGGCCGCCGTAAGC
>CAIXHF010000133.1 GCA_903919185.1 uncultured Opitutia bacterium
AAGCCTTCTTCGAGACCGGCGTGGTGGAAGGCCACGCGCTCTTCAGCGATGCCGTTGTCTTGACGGTTGGCGATACTGACGCGCACGGATTCGGGGTCGCGGTCGAAGCCAGTGATCCGCCCACAGCCGAGTTGGGCGGCGGATAAGGCGAGGATACCAGAACCGCAGCCGGCGTCAGTCACGGAGACTTGGGCGGCAGGTTTCGTCTCGAGGTAGTCGAGCAGACGGATGGCGCAGAGGCGGGTGGTCGGGTGGTCGCCAGTGCCAAAGGCCAGGCCAGCGTCGAACCAGATCACGGCGGCGTCCGCGGGGACAGGGTGCTGCCCGCGCATCCATGCCGGGACCCAATGAAGTCGGCCGTAATCCCAAGGCTTTAAGTGCTCTTTGTAAGCGTCTTTCCAATCCTTGTCGGCGAGTACCGTCTCGGCATATTTTTCAGGCAGTTTCTTGAAGGCCTTCCGGAGCCCGGCCCAGGCGGCGTCCGCTTCGGCCTTCGTCTCAAAATAGCCCATCACAAAGTACGGCTTACCGGGGCCCTCATGGAAGAGCATCCAGGAAGAACGCGTCAATTCGCAGAAATGGTCCTCGAGGGGCTGGACCATGTCTTCATGGATAGGGCAACTGAGTTCGATCATCGGGCGTGAAAACGGGTGGCGAGTTCTGCGATTACGCGGGGGAGAAGGGCGTGCTCAGCGGCGTGGATTTTTTCGGCGAACGTCTCGATGGTGTCGTCGGCCGTGCGACCGACCTTGGTTTGGCCGAGGTGGGCGCCACCATCGACTTCCGCTGTGACCCAATGGACGGTGCAGCCGCCTGCAGGGACGCCGGCGCGCCAGGTTTGGCCGATGCCATCCAACCCCGGGAAGGCCGGCAAGAGGGTGGGGTGCAGGTTAATGATACGACCGGCGAACGGCTGGAGCAGGGGCGCCTTCACCACGCGCATGAACCCCGCGAGGACGACCAGGTCGACGCCATCATCGGCCAAGGTCCGGGCCCAGAAGGCTTCGTGTTCGGGCGAGAACTTCGTCTTAAAGGGACCGGGATCGAGGAAGGTGGCCGGCACGCCGTACTTGGGTCCCAGCGCGAGCATCGGCGCCGTCGGGAGGTCGCAATAAATGCCTACGACCTTGGCTGAACCTAGGCGGCCGTCGGCTTGGGCACGGAGGACGGCGTCGGCATTGGAGCCGCGACCGGAGCCAAGGAGGGCGACGCGCATGAGACGCACGGTGTCGGCTGTCGGGTGCGCCTGCAAACGGATTTTCAAAATCAACCTTTGAACCCCCGCGGATTCAGCCGAAGATGAGCCCGCTCTCATCCATGGATCGCCGCGCGTTCTTCCGTCTCACTGCCCTCGGTTCCCTTGGGGCGTCATTGCTCCCCGCCTGCGCCCATGGTGCCCCGGCCGCGCCCCCCGTCGCAACCCAGACACAACTCGGTATCGACGTGCTCACCGCCGGCGGCTTCGAGACTTTACGCGGCGTCCGTTGCGGGCTCGTCACGCA
>CAIXHF010000134.1 GCA_903919185.1 uncultured Opitutia bacterium
AGGACGTCGATGATTTTCTGATAGGCCAGGCCACCATCGCCACGAACGCGGATGATGGGCTGGTCCGCTTCAGGCATGGCGGCAATCTGTGCAAACTCCGCCTCCAGCTGCTGCCGATTAACGGCTCGGTTGCCGATGGCGAGGCCACCATCAGCACCGATGGTTACAAAGCGGTACTGCGTCTTGGAGTCAGCCGCCTTGCCGACGCCCTTATCGGATTTCGGTAAATTAATGGCGGTCGTCTGTTCCAGGACTGGCGTGGCAATCATGAAAATGATCAATAGCACGAAGCAGAGGTCGAGCATCGGCGTCACGTTGAGCTCGCTCATCACGTGCAGACGGGACTGCTTGGAAAAAGAACGGGCCATGGTTACTGGGCGTCTTCCCAACCCGGCAATTCCCCTGGCGCAGCGGGCTCAGCGGCGGGCACGGGCGTTGTGATCGTCGGGGCGGAGACCGCGGCAGCCTGGGCGACGGCGCGGCGCAGCAGCTCGCGCTGTTGCTGTTGTTCGAAATTCAGACGGGCCTCGGCTTCGAGTTCCAACTCGACGCGGTCGGCCAAGGTGCTGGCAAAATTCTCGAGCTCGGTGCTCATGATCTTCACCTGCGTCAGCAAATAGTTGTAGCCGAAGGTCGCCGGGATGGCGACGAGTAGCCCGAGGGTGGTGGTCACGAGCGCACCGCAGACGCCGGGAGCGAGTTGCGCGATGCTGGCCTTTTCGGTCAAGGCACCGAACGTCACCATGACGCCCCACACCGTTCCCAACAGGCCCAGGAAAGGACCGCCCGAAACCAGCGAACTCAAGATGACCATCTTATCTTCGTACTTCACCATCGTCCGGGAAACGCCCCGCTGGAGCGCATTCTCGACGTGCCCCATGCAGAGACGCACATCCGACGGACGAACCAAGCGGCCCTTGTGACGCTGTACCGCGGAGACGGCCTCAGCCACGAGGTATTCATACGGGCAAAGATTACCGCTGCCAGGAAAGTTGAGTGCGATGACCGAATGCTGATCGCGGAGGCGACGGTCGAAGCCGTGATTACGACGGCGGAGCTCTTGGACATCGGACCACTTCTGGATCATCGCACCCCAACCAATGAAGGAACAGATGATAAGGACAGCGGCGACGGCCAAACCAGCACTGTCCATCTGACGGAAATACCAGAGTGCGCCCTTTTCGGTCTCGGCTGCCAGGACGATGGGAAGAACGGTGCAAAGCATTACCCCTAGGCAATCCAGCGGGAGCAGGGCTTCAACCTGAAAAGGTTTCGACCCACGCTTGAAATATGCCCGTGAACGGTCAGCCTGTTCCTTGATGGATCAACGCCCGTCCCAGTGCCAAGGCTGCACCCAGCCCTGTTCGACCTACTTCACCCTCGTCTCCGGGGGGAAGGCGGAGTCATTCAGCTGTTGCCAAGCCTGCCCGGTTGTCACCGCCCCGGTCGCCGGCGGACTACTCCCCTCAGTGGAACTAGGTTACAAGCTGAGCGTCCCTAGTCCGACCGGACGTGGCCGGTGCCCGTCTTGCGGTTTCCGCTGGCAAGACTTCGAGCGTACCCACCGCATCGGTTGCCCCACCTGCTATCAAGCCCACACGGAGCAGGTTTTAGCGACCATTGCCCGTCTCCAGCCTGGCATGGCCCACCAAGGGCGCCGACCACAACTTTCGGCCACCGACCGCCAAGCCAAACTGGCGACCTGCCAAGCATTGCTAGCGGAAGCGGTTAAAGAAGAAGATTTTGAGTCGGCGGCGGCACTCCGCGACCAGATTGCTATTTTAGAAGTAGGCCTAACCTCCCCATAGGCCTAACCTTCCCATAGGCCTAACCTTCCGCGTTGCCCGCTCCGCGGGAAGTACCACTGTGACGCGACATGAAGCCCACGGTTTTACTCACGAACGACGACGGGATTGGCACGGCCTTCCTCCATGCGCTGGTGGCCGCCTGCCAAGCCGAAGGCTTTCAGGTCAAAGTGGCCGCCCCCTCAGGTGAGCGCAGCTGGATTGGCCGGGCCTTCAGCCGCCACCGCGAGGTCACCGTGGCGGCCTACCCCGACCTCGGCGATGAGGCCTGGTCGATTGACGGAACCCCCTCAGACTGCGTGAACATCGCCCTCAGCCACCTACTCAAGCAGATGCCAGACGTGGTCCTTTCTGGCCTTAACATTGGGTTTAACGCCACGATGCCGCTCAGCCTCAGTTCCGGCACCCTAGCGGGCGCGACCGAAGGTACGGCGTGGGGCATCCCCGCGGTCGCCTGCTCGCTTGACCTAGAACAATCCATTTTTGAACGCGTCCACCGGAGCTCGGCCGAGTGCCCGACCGAACTCCGCCCGCACCTTGAAACCGCCTGCCGGCATGCCGCGCGCTTCGCTAAGTCCTTAGTTGGTCAGCCCCACCGAGGCCTCGAAGTCCACAGCCTGAACTACCCAGCCGGCGTGACGGACACGACGCCCATGGAACGCGCCAGCCCTGCCCTCGTCCGCCATGGCTCGCTCTTCCAACCTTCGGCAGTTGGCTACCGCTTTGCTTGGAATGATGGTAAGGCCATCGAACCCGAGGAAAACAGCGACCTCGCCGTTTTAGAGCGAGGTCTGATTAGCTACACCTTATACGACTTCAGCCAAGTCGGCCGAATCTAAGCGGGGGGCTCAGTGGCCGTGGTCATCGGCCTGCTCGGCGCCCGCGATGGCGATCGGCAGGAGGAGGACGAGACCGGCGATGCCACCGACCGACCAAGCCCAAGTGAGGCCGTGGTGCGAGAGAAAGGGCTCAAATGCGATAAAGGTGGCTAGCGCCCAAGCACCCACATGGGCGATGAAGACGAGCAGGCCGTTCTTGCCAGCTTCATTAGCACGACGCTGCAGGGCGATGGACAGGAAACCGGAGAAGAAGATAGCCGAAATAATCAGGAGAAAAACCGCGAAAGGAGCCCAGCCGCTCACGACGTGGTGGTGGATTTCTTCGTGCTTCTTCTCAGCAGCCTCGAGGCCGGCCTTCTTGGCTTCAGCCAAGGCAGCCTTTTCTTCGAAAACCTTACCCTTGGCGGCGGCCTTGGCCTTGGTGAAAGCCTGGTCCTGCGCCTTTTGGGCGATGGCCTGCTCTTCCGCGTGGATAGCCCCCTGTGGCAGGGAGTGGGTCATGTAACCGAAGCTCAGCCAAGATAGGCCCGAGAAGACGACGGAAAGGAATAAAAGGTTCACCAGGAAGCCGACGCGGCTCAGGGGCTTAGTAAGGTCCAGCGAGAAGGTCATAGGAAGGAGGCGGCAACCTAGGGGAGCGGGCCAAGCGTGCAAATCCAAACTTGGAAACCCGCCCCAGTGCCTCCTGATTAGGCGGTAGCATGGCCTCAGACCTTCCCGAAACCGTCCTTTTCGACCTCGATGGCACCCTCGTCGACAACTTCGAGGCTATCCACCGATGCTACGACGATGTCATGTCCATGATGGGACTGCCCGGCGTCACCCTTGAGGAAATCCGGCGTGCCGTTGGCGGCTCGGTCAACGTCACCGTCGTCAAACTTGCGGGCGAAGCCAACGGCCCCACCGCCACCCGCCTCTTCCGCGAACATTTCCCTTCCGTGATGTTCCATGGCCTCCGTGTCTACCCCGGCTGCGAAGAAATCCTCAAAGCCCTGCGTGCCCGCGGCGTCCGGACGGCCGTCTACACTAATAAGGACGACGAGAATTCGAAGAAGATCATGGCCCACCTCGGGCTAGCTCACCTCTTTGACGGCATCTTTGGGACGAACGTCCACCCTTGGCGCAAGCCGCAGAAGGAGTTCAGCCACTTCGTCGTCAGCACGCTGAAAACCGACCCGCGACGCACCGTCATGGTTGGCGACTCGCCGTTCGATATCGAGACCGCCCGCAACGGACAGTTCTCCGCCGTGTACTGCGTGACCACCGGCACCCACACCGCCGCAGAGCTCGCACCCTACCAGCCCGACTCGATTCACGCCGGGCTCGCCGAACTGCAGAGGGATATCTTCGGGCTGTAAGGGATTGCTTCGGCCGTGGGCGGGCGGAATGATGCCGCCACGCATGTCACCTCCGCGCGAAGATCCCCGCGGGCCCGAAATCAAGCTTTCGGGCGTGGTGGAACGCATCCTCTGGCTGGACGAGGAAACCCACTTCACCATCGCGGAGCTCTGCCCCGAGGCCGGCGAGAAGACTATCGTACTTGGCAACATGACGGGGCTGCAATGCGGCGAGACCGTCGACCTCGTGGGTTTCTGGGAACGCCACCCGCAACACGGCCCGCAGTTACGCGTCAAGAGCTTCACCTCCCGCCTTCCGTCTTCCGTGCACGGGATCCGCAAGTACCTCGGGAGCGGCTTGATTAAGGGCATCGGCAAGACCTACGCCGACAAGATTGTCGCTAAGTTTGGGGTGCGCACTTTCGACATCATCTCCAACCAGTCGGCCCGCCTGCGCGAGGTGGACGGCATCGGACCTGGACGAGCTAAATCCATCAAAGCCGCCTGGGAAGACCAGAAGGCCCTCCGCGAGGTCATGGTCTTTCTCCAGACTTACGGCGTCACCAATGCGCTCTGCCTACGCATCGTAAAGGCCTATGGCCAAGACGCGAAGAAGGTGCTCATCACCGAGCCTTACCGGGTCTGTCGGGAGGTCGATGGGGTTGGCTTCAAGACCGCCGACAAGATTGCGCGCAACCTCGGCCTGCCCACGGCGGGGCCGCAACGCGTTGATGCTGGCATTTTGCACAGCCTCGAAGAACTCGAGGGTGAAGGTCATAGTGCCTACCCAGAGGAAGGTTTGCTCGAGAAGTCGACCGAACTCCTCGAAGTCGACCGCGCCATCGTCCAGGACCGCATGAAGGTTCTGATGAAGGAAAACGCCGTGGGTGTGCTCGACACCAAAGGCGTCCGCTTGCTGCAACTCCGTCCGCAAGAAAACGCCGAGCGCTCCATCGCCACTTCTATTCGGCGTCTGCGGGCCACACCGAGCAGCCTACCAGCTATCCACGCCGAGAAGGCCGTGGCTTGGGCACAGGAACGCGCGGGCTTCGCCTTCTCGGAAGCGCAGTCTGTCGCCGTGATGATGGCCCTGCGCAGTAAAGTGGGCGTCCTCACCGGCGGGCCCGGCACGGGTAAGACAACTATTCTCAAGGCACTCTGCGACATCCTCGTCGCCAAGCGCGTCCGTGTGCTGCTCGGCGCCCCCACCGGCCGGGCCGCTAAGCGCATGCAGGAGGCGACGCGCGTCCAAGCCTCGACCATCCACCGATTACTGAAGTTCGATCCGGCCGCCGGTGGCTTTACCGCCAACGCAGAGAACCCGTTATCCGCGGACTTCGTCATCATCGATGAGTCGAGCATGCTCGACACTAAACTCGCGGCGGCGTTGCTCCGCGCCATCCCCGGCACGGCCCACCTCCTACTCGTGGGCGATGTCAATCAGCTCCCATCCGTCGGGGCTGGCAACGTCCTCGGCGACCTCATTGAATCCGGTGCCGCCGAGGTCACGCGCCTCGACACGGTCTTCCGCCAAGGCGCGCGCTCGGGCATCGTCACCGTCGCCCACGGCATCCTGCATGGCGACACGACCCCACCAACACTCGTTGAGGACCCGACGAAACTCGATTTCACGCAGGACATCCACTTCGTCCGAGCGGACGACCCTGAGGCCTGCGTGCGCATGGTTACGCGGCTCTGCTGTGAGATCCTGCCGCAGGCGCTCCGGCTCGACCCGCTGCGCGACATCCAAGTGCTCGCCCCGATGCACAAAGGTTCGGGCGGTATTCAGGCCTTCAATACGGCCCTCCAGGAGAAACTCCGCGGGGCCGGCGCACGCCCAGGACGTATCACCATCGGCGACAAGGTCATTCAAACGCGCAATAACTACGACAAGCTCGTCTTCAATGGGGACTTTGGCGTGGTCCTCGATGTGCAGGCCGAAAGCGGCGACCTACTCATCGACTTCGACGGGACCCGCGTGGAATTAGAGCGGGGCGAGCAAGGCGATTTGCACTTAGCCTACGCGGTGAGCATCCATAAATCGCAGGGGTCCGAATTCCCCGCCGTGGTCGTGCCCCTACTCCGGCAGCACAGCATCATGCTCGCCCGCAACCTCGTCTATACGGCAGTAACGCGGGGCCGGAAGCAGGTCATCCTCGTGGGCGACCCCACCGCCTATGCCATGGCCGTGCGGAACGCGTCCGACTCTCGTCGCATCACCGGACTCCTGCCCCGTCTGAAAGACGAGGCCTGATCAGACGCGCACGCGCAGGGTGCCGCGGGTGACGCCCAGTTGGTTGAGCACCTTAAGGTCATTCCAGAGCTCGGTGCCGGTAATCTTACCATCCAGGAGCGCTTGATAGCGCTCCAAGGTGCGCGTGACCGTGGCGGCATCTTCGTCGACGAATTCGATGCGGAAACGACGCACGCCCAAGGCTAGTAACTCGGTTGCGTATTCAGCGCCAGTCTGGGCGCGCGAGTTATACAAAGTATTTCGGCAACCGGCATCGGCCTTCAGGATATGTTCGGCCCCGACGCGGTCGCGGAGCTTGACGCGGTGCTTGTCGCACGGGCGGCCGCAATCGCGGTAATCCTTACCTTTCGAAAGGAAGGCACAGAACACGCAGTGCTCCATATGGAACATCGGCATGTGCTGGTGGAGGGTGACCTCAAACCACGCGGGCGGGGCGGACTTCAGCAGCGCCGCCAGCTGGGCGGAATCGAGGTCATACGAGGCGGTGACGCCTTCAAGTCCGTGATGCTTGACGAGCCATTCGGCGGTGAGACCGTTGGCGATATTAAGAGAGAAATCGGCCCGGCGGCGCTTCCCGGCGAAGGCACGAAGGTCGTCGTGGTTACGAACGAGGTAGCCGTCGGCTTCGCACGAAAGGACGATTTCGGTGATACGGTCCTCGCCCTGTTTATGGACGCGCGGGCCCATGGCCCAGAACTCGACCTTACGGCCAGCCTCTTGCTCGTAGGCACGTACACGGGCGACGGCGGCCCGGAACTTCTTCGGGTCTTCAAATTCAGCGTAGATGACGCGAGCACCCCACGCCAACGCGGGCTCAAGCTGCTCGGGCTCACGGATGACCGTGATGATTTCAGGCTTTGGTAAAGTTGCTGGCACGACTTCAACGGGCACCTGCCAAGCGGCGGAATCCTGCGGCAGCAACGTCCAGACGGGCGGTACCTGCCGGAGCTCGGTGAGTCGGTCGGAGAGTTCCCGGCGGATTCGGTTGAGTTCGCTGACGGGAACAATGAGCGCACCTTCGAGGTCCGCCTGGACGTCGCCGACTTCATAACCTGTGTCGCCTAGGCGGCCGAGCTGATCACGCAAGGTCGCTACAGCCATCGGACGCTTCTCCGCCTGCGCACAGGGCATGGCGGAATCGGCGGCGACCACATGCCCTTCCCCATCGTTAAATTCGACTCGTAACGGCTGACCTAGACGGCCGATGACCTTGACCGAAATCGTTCGGCGATAGTTAGGCCGCTCACGGTCCCACGAATCATGTAGGCGCTTATCGAGTTCCTGGTCCTTTGTCTTCCAGAGTAAGGCACCAGTGACGACCTGCGACCAATCCACGTCGGCGCGACCGAAACGGACGAACGTGAGGCCACCACGAGCAGGCTCGAGGCCATGGACAAAACCACCCTGCTCGCGTTCAGCTGGTTTACCTTGGTCGAAGACCACGCCATCGCCAGGCTTGAGCGGCCCTTCCAAGCGCATCGTGACGCCGTTACTAGCGACGTCGACGACCGTGCCGAGTAACGTCCCGCGCTTCTTGCCAAAGCGGGCATGCACCAAGCGCTGATTATCGATACCACGGAGCCAACCCGTATGGAGGCCACGGGAGAAAGTCATCTGCATCGCGTAGTCCTCTTCGCGCTGCACCTGCTGGGCGGCTTGCTCAGCATTGCCGCCTTGGGCAAAGGCGTCCCAGGCGGCATCCACGGCGCGGCGGTAAGCCTTGGTGATGGCGGCGACGTACTCCGGAGACTTCAGGCGACCCTCAATCTTCAACGACTTTACCCCAGCGCGAATTAAGTCGGGCACCACCTCGATACTCGCTAGGTCCTGCGGCGAGAGCAGGTAGGCCTTATCCCCGAGATCGCGAACGACCCCGTCGACGACCAGTTCGTAGGGTAAGCGGCAAGCTTGGGCGCACTCACCACGATTGGCCGAGCGACCACCGAGCGACTCACTGGTCAGGCACTGCCCCGAATAGGCCACGCAGAGGGCGCCGTGGACAAAGACCTCGAGGTCGAGCGGTACTTTTTTGGTGCCCTGTTCGGCTTGGAGCTTCTCGATCTCTGGAATGGATACCTCGCGCCCGAGCACAGCCAAGGACGCTCCCAGCTCTTGGGCGTAATCGACCCCGGCGGCGCTCGTGACCGTCATCTGCGTCGAGGCGTGGATGGGGAAGTCTGGCGAGAGGCGGCGAATCAGGCGGCAGATACCAGCGTCCTGAACGATGGCGGCGTCGACCCCAGAGGCGATAATCGTGCGCAAGACGCGGGTGGCCTCGGCGAGTTCCTCGGGGAAAATCAACGTATTGAACGTCACGTACCCTTTGACCCCGCGGCCATGCAGGTAGGCCATGAGGCTGGGCAGATCAGCTTCCTCGAAATTTTTGGCCCGGACGCGGGCATTGAAGCGCCCCACCCCGAAGAAGATAGCGTCAGCCCCGTTCTCGACTGCGGCCTTGGCGCAATCCCATTCCCCCGCAGGCGAGAGGACTTCGGGCTTTCGGAGGGCGGACTGGAGGGAGGCGGCGGGCACGACCCGACAATGAAGCCACCTTGCCCATCAGGGGAAGCGAGAAAGCGGGGCGGCTGGGGCGGGTTTAGCCCTCCAGACCCTGCTTACATGGTTGCCCAGAGTCGAGGGGAGCCTTTCATTGATGCCATGGCCGACAAGCTCGAAGAAATCTTCAAAATGCAGGAAACGCTGAACAAGCGCATTGGCGTCGAAACCGCCGGTATGACCGAGGAGGAAAAGGTGAAGTGGACCCTGAACTACCTCCGCGCGATGCAGCAGGAGATGGCCGAGCTAACCGATTCCGTCCCTTGGAAGTGGTGGGCCAAGTATCAGAAGTTCGACGAGCAAAACGCCCGCGTCGAGGTCATCGACCTCTTTCACTTCCTCATCTCGATTGCCCAGGTCCTCGGTATGTCCGCTGAAGACGTCTACCAGGCCTACCTAAAGAAAAATGCCGTCAATCACCAACGGCAGGACTCGGGCTACGTCCAAAAAGACGAAAACGACTCTCGCCACATCTAAGCTTCCCCCGCCCCATGTCGACCCGCACCCCCGCCCGCCGTGGCTTCACGCTCATCGAGCTCCTACTCGTGATCGCGATTATCGCCATCCTCGCCTCTCTCACTTTCTCCCTCTTCAAGGCGGCCAAGAACGGCAACAACAAGGCCAAGGCCAAGGGGGAAATCACGGCCCTCACCACAGCCAGTGAAATGTACAAGAAGATGTATGGCGACTACCCTTGCCGCGATACCGGCGGCCTCACCGGCGGCGATGACCCCGGGTTCCGTAAGGACCTCTTCGACCAACTGGTCGGCCGCAAGCGCCTCGTCAGTACGGCCATCAGTAGCGGCGGCACTTCCGTCGCGCTCAAGAACTATAACGACGCTATTCTACCTGGCGGCTCGACGCGCAAGATGAAGCCCTTCCTCAGCGTCGGCGTGGTGAACTCCAACGACGACAAGTCCCTGGGCCTTAATGACTGGACCGGCGGGGCCGCAGCGGCCTATGAATTCCGCGACCCTTGGGGTAATCCGTACGACTACCGCTACCGCATCCTCCCCAGCTCCTCGACGGCGATCCAGAACACTACGACCGGAGCCTTCGCCTCGCCCTTCAGTTTATGGCTGACCCCAGGCTTCCTCATTGTCAGCTGCGGTTCGAACTACATTGAGCCGACCAATCCCGCCAATGCCCCGAGTTACGCCGACTATTGGGATGACTCTGGGGCTAACCCGATGTCGAAGTCGGGCATCGTCCCTGCCACCTACAGCGACGAGTCCAACACGGCTGGCCCGTTCCGCGCGGACAACATCACTAGCTGGACGAACTAGGCCGGCTGGCCGTCCGGCTGCGGACGGATGCAATGGACTAGGCCTACGCACAACAGCCACGCCAAAGCGGCCGTGGCCAAGGTGTGCGAGAGGAAGTGTTCCCCGCGCGCGATTTGGTAGAGGCCCATCCAGAGGCCGAGCCCGAGGCCGAGGCTGAGGCCCCACGCACGCCGAGCCTTAGGTAGGGACCAATAAAGACAGAGAAGAGCAAAGCCGCCGCTGGCATGTCCGGCGGGAAACGCATTACTGGGGTAGCCGCTCGGCTTCGCTTCGAAAAGCAGGAGATGCTCCCAAGTGCCACCATACATTTTCAGTGCCAGCGGCGTAGCCATCTGACTGTAAGCCCGTAGCTGGGTCGCCGCCAACGTGACCGTCGCTAGACAGAGTAAGGTGAACCAAAAAAGTCTTGAAACCCGGCCCGTGAAAGTCGCCCCCAGTGCACGGACCAAAGTCACCACCGCCAAGAGGATGATCAGGGCCTTCGGACCACGGTAAGCCAACCACAGACCCCACGGGGCCTCATGAGGAATCAGCCAGGCCTTGCCGTCCCAAAATAGCCCTTGAAACCAAAGGTCGATAGTTTCGCCCCCGAGACCCGGTACGCCGAAGAAGACCACCACCGCCAAGACGGCGAGGCTCGGCCAGAGGAGCGACGGGCGCTCAGCGCTTGGGATTGGCGAGTCCACCTTGGTTAAAGAGCTGGTCGGTCCCCTGATAGTAATCAATGGCCTGCTGAAGGGCTTCTTCATCGCCGCCCTTGGGTACCCGCGGGGAGAGCGCGCCCGTGGCGAGGTCTGCCTGATACTGCGTGGCGTTACGAACCGGCTTAAGGACCGTCAATAACCCATCACCGCGCAGCAGCGCCACCTTCTGGTAGTTGCTGATGAACGCACGTGGCTGGTAGCCCGGCTGGAAGACATCGGACCCAACGAAGCGCGAGGTGTAGGGCAGGTTAAGCAACCCCAGCAACGTGGGAGCCGTATCGATTTGGCTCATCATTGAATCGAAGCGACGGGCGGGAATATGGCCAGGAGACCAAATGAAGAGTGGGATCTCGTACTTGCGGATCTCGAGTTCGCGCTTTCCAGCGACGGAAGCACAGTGGTCGGCGACAATCACGAAGACCGTATCCTTAAACCAAGGCTTAGACTGGGCAGCCTTCAGGAAAGCCCCGATGGCATAGTCCGTATACGCCACCCCGCCCTCGCGATTCACGAGCTTCGGATCAATCTTACCAGCCGGCCAGGTGTAGGGACGATGGTTGGAAGTCGTCATCACAAAGTGATGGAATGGTTTACCCGCCGCATGGGCCTTATCGGCCTCCTCGAGAGACCAAGCGAACGCGTCTTCGTCACACGCCCCCCAAGCGTTGGCAAAAGTCGTCTTCTTTTCTGCCTTAATCTGATACGGCAAATCGACGATACGATAGCCGTTTCGGTCGAAGAAGTAGCTCATATTATCGAAGAACCCGTCGCCACCGTAGATAAAGGCCGTGTCATACCCAGCCTGCTTGAGGACGGAACCTAAGGTGCAGAGATCCCCGCAGCCCTTGCGGCGCAACACCGACTGACCGGGAATAGGCGGAATCGACAAGGAAAGTGCTTCCATGCCGCGCACCGTGCGCGTGCCGCCCGCGTAGCAATGGCGGAACCAGAGCGAGTCTTTGGCAATGAGGTCAAGATTAGGCGTCAAGTTCTGGGCCGCATACGCAGGGTCGCCGTAGCAACCGAGGAACTCGGCGCTCAGACTCTCAACGGTGATTTGGATGACGTTCAAGCGACGGGCGGGGCCCGCCGGCTGAATCTCGCGCGTGATGCCCTCGGGCTTATCGGCCTGCAGACGCTTGGACAGCCCAGCAACTGGGTCGGATTTTGCCGAAGGGTAAAACCGTTTCCACTCCAGCTGGTTGGCCCAGAAGGCCGCCAAGAAGGAATATTCGCCGTTCTTGGCAAGTTCGGTGTCGAAGCTGTTCGCGAAGTTCGGCTGGGGGTCTCCCATGTGCCGTAGGCCGGCGCTCATTCGTTCTAAGAAACTATTGTGGGTCGAAGCGGAGGCCTTGGTGTCATGGCGGCCCACAGCGTACGTCCACACCAAGAGCAGTAACAACGGCGCGCCCAGCCACGCCAACGTCCGCCAGCGCGGGGTGACGTCTTCCGTGGCCCCTTCCGCCCATAGCTGGGTGGAGCCTAGGCGATGCCATAAGAAATAAAAACCAGTGGCGACGAAGAGCACACCCGCGACGATGAGCGGGAGGTTGTAGGACTCCTTGATATTCTTCACCACCTCGGTCGTGTAGATCAGGTAGTCGACTGCGATGAAGTTGAAGCGCACCCTGAATTCTTCCCAGAAAAGGATTTCGGAAATCTTCCAGAACGTAAACAAGAACGCCCCGAAGCACCACGCGGGGAGCAGCACCCAACGACGCCAGAACTCCCCACCAATCAGGCTCAAGCCAGCGAACGGTAGCGTCAGGAACCAAGCCATCAATCCATCGAAAAGGAATCCAACGAGCAGGGACGCGAACGTCGGCAGTCCCCATGACACCTCACCAGCCGAAGCCAGCAGGAAGCCGAGTCGCAAGGCCGTGCCGAGGGCGAGGTAAGTTAAGGCTAGTAGCCACGTACCACCTTGACGCGTCCGGATGTTCCGAAGAAGCAGTGCTTTCACGTGGGTACGATGCCTGCAAACCGCAGGAGGGGGCGAGCCTTTTTGGAGACCGGCGTGGCTGTTGGGCAGTTACTTTTCTGGCACCTCGTCGACACCGGAACCGCCCCAAGGATGACAACGTCCGAGGCGCTTGAGACCTAGCCAGGCTCCCTTAAAAAAACCGAAGCGCTCCAAACTCGTCGCCATATAGCAAGAGCACGTGGGGTAGAAGCGACAGCCCGAACCGGGAATCAGGTGCAGCGGCTTAGAGAGGAACTTTTTGTAGAAGGCGACCGCCCCTAAGGCCGACCGTGCCAACCAAGATGGCGGCGAGTCGCTCATTCGGCCTGCTTGGACGCCTTCGCCACGGCTCCGGCGACGGCGACGGCGTAAATCCGTCGTAAATCCTTGAGCGGCTTACGCAGTAAGCTTGGGCGGGCGATAAGGACGACCTCCCAACCCGCCGGCAAAGCCTCCGGATCCGACCGGAAGAGCTCGCGCACCAGGCGTTTGGCCCGATTCCGGTTCACCGCTAACGGAATAGCCTTTTTGGCGACCACGACGGCAAAGCGTGCAGGCTCGGCTTCGGCCCCCACCTCCGCCGGGCCGATATTCAAAAGAAAAGGCCCGCAGTCTAGCCGCGAGCCTTGGGAGCGGAGGCGTTGGAAATCGGCCGAGGCACGAATCCGACGTTCCCGCGGAAGACGCATGCGCTTACTTCCAGGAAGCCGTGCCGAGGCGCTTACGGCCGAGCTTACGACGAGCAGCGATGACCTTACGGCCGCCCTTGGTCTTCGAGCGGGCGAGGAAACCGCACTTGCGGGCGCGGGAGATTTTAGATGGGCGGTAGGTGGGTTGCATGGCGTTTGAAGGGGATAGCCAAGAACACCCCGCCCAGCCTGTCAAGCCCCACGCTTCCCGGCTTGGCAGGACGCCCCAGGATGGGAAAGATGGGGGTAATGAGCCCCGAAGAAGGAAAGAAGCGCCCCCTCCCCCCGCGCGCCTACCTGAACCAGGAGTTCATGTGTAGCCCCCAGGCCCGGACAATCCGCGTCATGACGGAGCTCACTGAACCCCACCTCCGGTTCAAGAAATACAACGTCCGCAACACGGTCGTCATGTTTGGCTCGGCCCGCACCCTGCCCCTCGAACAGGCCCGCACCCAGTATGACGAGGTCAAAGCACTCATCGCCCGCGGCGAGTGCTCCGGCGCAGAATGCTCCGCCCGACTACGCATCGCGGAAATGAACCTGCGCAGCGCCCCTTACTACGAAGCCTGTCGCGAACTCGCCTTCGAAATGACCAAGTGGTCGCTCTCGTTGCCTGAGTGGCAACGCTTCTTAGTCTGCTCGGGTGGGGGCCCTGGTATCATGGAGGCCGCTAATCGCGGAGCCTTCGAAGCCGGCGGTCGTTCGGTTGGCCTCGGCATCGCCCTACCCTTCGAGCAAAGCCACAACCCTTACATCACGCCGGAGCTCGACCTCGAATTCCATTATTTCTTCGTTCGGAAATACTGGTTCCTCTACCTCGCCAAAGCGTTGGTCGCCTTCCCGGGCGGCTTCGGTACGTTCGACGAGCTCTTTGAAATGATGACGCTCATCCAGACGGGTAAGACTAAGAAGCATTTCCCGATACTGCTCTTCGGTTCGGAGTTCTGGAAGAAGCTCCTGAACTTCGAGGTCTTTCACGAGTGGGGCATGGTCTCACCCGAAGACCGCAACCTGTATGTACACGTGAACTCGGTGCAAGAAGCGCGCGACACCCTGATTAGTATCATCACCGAGAAGTATCTACAGGATGGCAGCGAATCCAACGACTGACATTGTGCTGGTCGCTTGGACGACCTTGCCAACGCGGGAAGAGGCCGACCGGCTGGCCGCGGGCGCGGTCGCCGCACGGCTGGCGGCGTGCGCGCAGGTGGAGGGCCCCCTTCGCTCCCATTATGTCTGGGAGGGCCAAGTGCAGGCTGAAGATGAATACCGCATCACCTTCAAACTCATCGCCACGCAGGAACCGGTCTTACGGACCTGGGTACACAGCCGCCATCCGTACGCCGTGCCGCAGTGGCTCGCCGTCCCAGCGACGCACGTGAGCCCCGCCTACCAAGCTTGGATTCTCGGTGTCCGCTAAAGCCCCATGACGACCAAAACCCTTGAAGCCCTGCTCTACTTCCTCCTCGGGCTTGGCCTGCTGAGCGCCTGGTCATACGAGTACCTGAAGCGGCGGCGGACGAACGGCCCCGAAAGTTTTTGGCCCGGCACCTCCAGTGCCCCCTGGCAGGCCTCACTCCTCACCGCCGCAGTGATGATCTTAATCACTATCGCCGAAACAGCCGTGGAACATCGCTTGGGCGTGACGAGCCAACAGTCCACCCTCGCTCCTTCATTCCTCCTCGCGATGCTCGGCGCGGCGGTAATCGAAGAAGCGGTCTTCCGTGGCTTTACCGCACCAAGTTATTTCGGTGGCCGCAAACTCCTTGCACTTATCCTCATCGGTTCGCTCGTCTTTAGTGCCATCCATCACTTCGACCTCCAAAGCACCCAAGGCCGCATCAGCGCCATCTTTGCTTTCGTGACTTCGATCTGGCTCTATCTGGCGCGCTTTAATCCACTGAATCCGGAACGGTCGCTCATCCCGTGTTTTACGGGACATGCCGTGCGTAATCTGGCAGTGTTCGGCGTTAAATGGGCACAAGGCTTCATAAACTGGAATTAGGGAATCTTCCTCAGCAAAACCATTGCAACAGCGGTGGTTTTTGGGTGTCTTAATCGTACCCCCATGATTACTCCCGAAAGCAATAACCGTCGCGACTTCTTGAAGCTCAGTGCCCTCGCTGGACTCAGTTTGGGCTTTGGTGCGATCCCGACCGCCGAGGCTGCGCCAGACCCCAAGAACCTGAAGCTCCAAGGGCATGACGAAATCGGTGTCACGCGTCCCCGCCCAGCGGGCAGCAAACCGGTGTGGGACCTGCAGACCAAGCCCCTGCAGAAGGTCCGTTGCGCGTTCATTGGCCTTTCCCGCGGCTCGACCCACCTCAACTCCGCACTGAATATTGACTTCGCGGAAGTCGTCGCTGTCTGCGATATTAATCAGAATCGCGCCAAGGGCGCCGCCGCGAAAGTCAAGGCCGTCAGCGGCAAAGAGCCAGCCATCTACATGGAGAACGAAAACTCCTGGGAAGAGATGGTCGCCCGCGACGACATCGACGTGGTCTATATTGCGACCCCGTGGGAATGGCACGTGCCGATGGCCGTCAAAGCCATGGAATGCGGTAAGCACGCCTTCGTCGAAGTCTCGGCCGCTGTCTCCGTCGACGAGTGCTGGCGCCTGGTCGACACGGCCGAGAAGATGCAGCGCCATTGCGCCATCATCGAGAATTGCTGCTACGGCGAAGAAGAGCTCTTCGTGCTCAATATGGCCCGCCAAGGCTTCTTCGGCGAACTCAAGCACGCCGAGTGCGCTTACATTCACGACCTGTCGCAGGGCGTCCTCTGGCAGCTCGGCAGCGAAGGTGGCTGGCGCCGTAATTACCACACGTTCATGGACGGCAACCTCTACCCCACCCATGGCCTTGGCCCGGTGGCACAGTACCTGGGCATCGGCCGCGGGGACGCATTCAAGTTCGTGGTCTCGGTCTCGTCGCCTGAATTCAATCTCACGCAGTACCGCGACGCCAAGAACCCCAACGGCGGAAAGCACAAGGACGAGAAATACGTCTGCGGCGACATGAACACCTCCATCATTAAGACCCAGCTCGGCCGGACGATTATGATCCAGCACGACGTGGTCAGCCCCCGCCCCTACTCCCGCATCAATGCGCTCAGTGGCACGCAGGCGACGTTCTTCGGCTACCCCGGTCGTCTGTCCGTCAACCCCGCGAACCCGCATCCTTCGATTAAGGGCATGAAACTTAGTTCCCATAGCTGGCTGCAGGACGAAAAGCTCGAGGCCTTCATGAAGGCCAACGCCCACCCGCTCATCAAGAAGGTCGGCGAATCCGCCAAAAAGGTCGGCGGCCACGGCGGCATGGACCACGTCATGAACTTCCGTATGCTCGATTGCCTGCGCCAAGGCATCACGCCCGACATGACCGTCTACGATGCAGCCGATTGGTCCTCGATCCTTGAAATCTCCGTCCGCTCGGTGAAGGACGGCTCGATGCCGATCCAGTGCCCCGACTTCACCCGCGGCGGCTGGAAGACCATCAAGCCGCTCGGCATCGTCTCCTAACTGAGGCGCCCAGAGTTCCCCACGAGACCCGGCCACTTGGCCGGGTCTTTTGTTTTGCTCCAAACTAAGCCGGGTCGATCCCTCATCTCTTCCGTCAGATTCCCTGCATTGAGGGGACGGCGCGGCCACCCAAGGCTTGACTGTATTCCAAATTGGAATGTATTATGCCCCTCCTTGAATGGCACATCCGTCCGACGCCTGAATTCATCCGCACCACCCAAACCTACGAGAAGAAGCACCCCGACGAGCTCGCCGCGACCCTCGCCAACCTCCAAGAACGCTACCTTCCTCGTCTGCGCCACGCCCGCCACCCCGGCCTCGTCCATGCCGGTTGCCTGCATCATGAAGGCCGCGGCATCATCGCCATCGACCAGCATGGCCAAGGACCACACCTTCGCGAAACCCGACTCTACGCTTACCCGGACGACCGGACACGTACCCTCCACCTCCTACTGATTGCAGATAAATCTACCCAGAAGCGGGATCTCCGCCTCGTCTACGAACTCCTCGATCATCTCCGCACCGACCCATCCCATGGCTGAACTCATCACACCAACCCGCGCCACCCGCTACCGGAACGTCGAAGACCTCCGCCGGGCTGGCATCATTTCGGCGGAAACCGCCCAGCGCGTCCGCGCGGCCGGAGAACGCACCAAGGTGATCACCCATCTCGTATGCCAGAGGCTGAAGGCTGGCCTCTCTCAGAAAGAGGTCGCAACACGCCTGCGACGAACCCAAAGCTGGGTCTCCAAGTTCGAGGATCGTACCGACGCCGAACTGACACTCGGGGAAATCCAAGCCTACTGCCAAGCGGTCTCAGGCTCGTTCTCGCTGAAGTTCGGACGAGCAACCAGGTCGACTTGAAACGGATTCAGGGTTGCCCAAAATACCCCGCGGTAAAGACTCCCCGTATGGCTTCTCCTGCCGACCTCGCGTCCTGGACCGCCGGTCTTGTCACCCGCTCGGGCGAAGAGACCGAACGGGCCGCCGAGGCGTTTGCAGCCCTCTTGCCGCCTGATACGGTGCTCACCCTCCAAGGCGACCTCGGCACGGGCAAAACGACCTTCGTACGCGGTCTCGTGCGCGGCCTAGGGGTCACGGGTGACATCACCAGCCCCTCCTTCGCCCTGCTCAACGTCCATGAGGGCCGTCGCCTGGTCTTCCACGTCGACGCCTACCGACTGAAGTCCGGTGCCGGGCTCGATGACCTTATGATTTGGGACGTGGCCCGTTCCCCTTGGAATGTGCTCGTAGAATGGCCCGAACGCGTCGCCACCCACCTCCCCCGCGGGCTCTGGAAACTAAAGACCTCCATCCTTGCGGATGGAGGCCATCGTTACGAACTAACGCTGCCGGGATAACCCGACGGCTTACTTGTCGAAGCGCTTGCGCTCGTTTTCCGTGAGGTAACGCTTACGCATGCGGATGAAGTTCGGGGTAATCTCGACCATCTCGTCGGACTCAATGTATTCAAGGCAGGACTCGAGGGACATCTGGCGCATCGGCTTGATTTTGGCTGCGTCGTCGGAACCAGAAGCACGCACGTTCGAAAGCTTCTTGTTGATGACGAGGTTAATCTCGAGGTCGTTGTCCTTGCAATGCTCACCCACGATCTGGCCCATGTAGATTTCATCGGTCGGCTTCACGAAGAAGTCACCTCGGTCATATAGACGGTCCAAGGAGTAGGCCGTGACGGCGCCGCCTTCTCCACCAATCATCACGCCAGCGGCGCGGTGAGGGGCTTCGCCGCGGACCGGTTCGTACCCGAGAAGATTGTGGTACATGACGGCATCGCCACGGGTGGTGGTGAGCATCAGGGTGCGCAGACCGAAGAGCGCACGGGACGGGACCTTAAATTCCATGTGAATCCAGCCGCTGGTGCCGGCCTTGGCATCCATCGAACGGAGTTCTCCACGGCGACCGAGGACGAGGGACATCACGTCACTCTGGGAAGCTTCTGGGCAGTCGACCGCCAAGGTTTCGACCGGCTCGCACTCGACGCCATCGATTTGCTTCATGATGACAGTGGGCTTACCCACGGAGAGTTCGAAGCCTTCGCGGCGCATCGTTTCGATGAGGACGCCCAAGTGCATGAGGCCACGGCCGGACACCTTCCAAGAGTCATCCCCCGTGACGCGGTCGACGCGGAGGGCGACGTTCTTCTCGAGCTCCTTGATGAGACGCTCGCCGACCTGACGGCCGGTGACGAACTTGCCGTCGCGACCTGCAAAAGGCGAATCGTTAACGCGGAAGGCCATGGTCACAGTGGGCTCGTCGACACTGACGGGAGTCATGGGACGGGGATCCTCTAGGTCGGTGATGGTCGCGCCGATTTCGACGTGGTCGAGGCCGATGACGGCACAGATGTCGCCAGCGGAGACTTCCTGGGACTTGACGCGACCGAGGGCTTCAAAGACTTCGACCTCAAGGACGCGCTGTTTGAACTGTTCACCATTACGGGAGACCATCATGACAGGCATGCCAGGGGCAATCTTACCGGCGGTCACGCGACCGACGGCGATACGACCGACGTAGTCGGAGTAGAGCATGGCGGTCACCATGATCTGGAGCGGGTTGGCGAGGGCCTCGGCGCGGGACTTGAAGCCGGCGGCGGCACCACGGGAAGAACCTTCGGCGTAGGGCTCAGGGATCTTATCGACGATGGTGTAGAAGAGGTCCATCAGGTCCTTCGGACGCTGACCTTCGACGGTCTTGGCGCGGTCGAGGGTACCCCAGCCTTCGCGGCCGGAAGCGTAGATGATCGGGAAGTCGAGGGCGGACTCCGGCGCATCGAGGGCGACGAGTAAGTCGAAGACTTCGTCGACGACGGCGTCAGGGCGAGCGGAGGCCTTGTCGATCTTGTTAATGACGACAATGGGCTTGAGGCCGAGGGCAAGTGCCTTGGAAAGCACGAAGCGCGTCTGGGGCATCGGGCCTTCAAAGGAGTCAACGACGAGGAGGCAACCATCAGCCATGTTGAGCACGCGTTCGACTTCGCCGCCGAAGTCCGCGTGGCCCGGGGTGTCGATCAGGTTGATCTTATATTCCTTCTGATCGCGCGGGTCGGTCCACTTGATGGCGCAATTCTTCGCGGTGATGGTGATGCCGCGCTCACGCTCGAGGTCACCCGAGTCCATGATGAGGCCGTGCTGGCCACCGGCGAGCTTGTCGAGGTCCTCGGCACGGAACATGCCGGACTGGTAAAGCAGGCGGTCGGTGAGTGTGGTCTTGCCATGGTCGACGTGGGCAATGACTGCGATGTTACGGAGATTCATCTGTAAAGGCCTTACGCATAGGAAAATCCCCCTTGGTGCAAGGGGAATAAGGCGTCCCAGCCCACTTAGTGGGCATTTTTACGCTTCCGTCACTCGGGGAGGGCCTCAGGCCAAGCCATCGCGGACCAAGACAGCCTCAGAATCGAGGTCCCGGCCCATGAAATCGCGAAAAACCTTCTCGGCGGGCTCGGAATTGCCCTTAGCGAGAATTTTAGCCCGTAATTCACGGCCAACCTTGGGATTGAGGACGCCCTCCTTGATGAAGCGGCTAAAGGCATCGGCCTCCAGGGCCTCCGCCCACTTATAGGAGTAATACCCAGCCGCGTAGCCGGTGGCGTCCGAAAAGAGGTGATTGAAGCGCCGGGCCATGGAAGGGAGGCGGCGGGTCGTCCGAGCCTGCCAAGCCCCGAGGTCATCATTCCAGTGCTTATCGAGGTCGGCATCCTTCAGTTCCTGGGCACGGATATGTAGATCGAGGTCTAGCTTCGAGAAGCAGAGCTGCCGCATGCAGGTGGAGGCCGCACGAAAGTTCGCAGCGGCTTCGAGTTTAGCGAGGAGTTCGGTCGGCAGGGTCGCGTCCGTCTCGTGGTGACGAGCGAAGAGCGCGAGAGACTCCTCTTCCCAACACCAGTTCTCGAGAATCTGCGACGGCAACTCCACAAAGTCCCAAGCAACGCGAACGCCCGCGAGGGATTCGACTTCGACCTCGGAGAGGACGTGGTGCAGTAAATGGCCGAACTCGTGGAAGACCGTGGTGACTTCGTCGTGCGTCAGGAGGGCCTGCTTAGCGCCGACCGGAGGCGTGAAGTTGCCGCACATCAAACCGAGGTGCGGGGCAAAGGAACCATCGCGGCGCGGGCCGCCGGTTCGGAAGAAATTCATCCAAGCGCCACCGCGCTTCGATTCGCGGGGGAACCAATCGGTGTAGAAGGAGCCGAGGTGGCGGTCGCCATCCCGGACTTCGTAGAAGCGGACTTCGGGGTGCCAGACGGCGACGGGATCGCCATCCACGCGGGGAGTGGCGGCGCGAATGACCTGGCGCGTGCCTGCGACGTCATCGACGTAGACGGTATCACGGCCCACGACTTGGATACCGAAAAGACCGCCGAATAATTTGAACATACCAGCAATCACGCCATCAACAGGGAACCATGGGCGCAGGGCTTCATCATCGAAGCCGTGCAACTCGCGACGCATCTGCTCGGAATAGTAACCGAACTCCCAAGGGTGCAACACGCGGACCGCATCGCCGGCCTGCTTGGCGCGAAAGGCTTCGAGCTCCGACATCTCCGCCTCGAACTTAGGGCGAATACGTTTCGCCATGTCCTCAATGAACGTCAGGGCGGTGGCGCCGTGGCGAGCCATGCGGCGAGCCGTAGTGAAGTCGGCAAAGTGCGCCTTGCCGAGGAGGCGGGCCTTTTCGTCGCGCAGGGCGAGAATCTCGGACACGAGCAAGGTATTATCCCACTTCTCCTTGTGGCCGACCTGGGTCAGGGCTTCCCAACAGAGCCGGCGGAGGTCGTCGTCCTGCGCATACTGGAGCGCCGGAGAAACGGAAGGCTGCTGGAGCGTGAAGCGCCAGGCTTCGGGGCGACTCTTACCAGTGGCAGACTGCTTAGCAGCGGCGAGGGCGCTGGCCGGGAGGCCGGCCAAACGGGCTTCGTCGGTGACGAAGTGCTCCCAGTCATTCGTCGAATCGAGGACGTTCTCCGAATACTTCTGCGTCTTCGCGGCGAGAAGCGCGTTCAGCTCAGCGAGTCGTTGCTTTTGTACGGCCGGAAGGTCCGCGCCATTCTCCTCGAAATCAGCCATCGTCTCCTGCAGGAAACGGCGACGCACACCCGTCAACGCCTGGGCTTCGGCGGTCGCGGAGTACGCCTTGAAGACGGCCCAGATCTCGGCGTCGAGCGTGAGCGAAGTGTAAAACGCGGTCACCTCCGGGAGGAGCGCATTGTAGGCGGTGCGGAGATCGGGCGAATTGAGCACGGCATCGAGGTGCGTGAC
>CAIXHF010000135.1 GCA_903919185.1 uncultured Opitutia bacterium
AAGCATGGCATGACGAACGTCAGCTACTGGAACCTCGCCGCCGACCAAAAAGGCGCCAAGTCCCCACTCGTGGCCGGTAATACCCTCATCTACCTCCTGGCCCACAAGTCTGAGGCTGCCGCCAAGGCGAGCTTCGACGCCTTCCGCGCTGACCCGGCTTGGGTCGCCGCCAAGGAAGCCTCGGAAAAGAAGGCGGGCGGCTCCCTGACTATCAAGGATGGCGTGAAGTCCGAGTTCCTCGTGCCGACGGATTATTCTCCTGTAAAGTAATTCTCCTACTGGCTCTGGCAAAACCCCTCATATGAGGGGTTTTTTGTTTCAGAGGGTTGCAGGGAACACCCGAGGGCCTAGGTTGGTCTTACCCCATAGTTATGTCGTCCCGACTTTCCCTCCTCCTGTTGGCCCCGCTGGCCGCCGCGGCCGCCGACGGCGTCTCGTTTAACCGCGATATCCAACCCATCCTTTCCGAGTATTGCTACCACTGCCACGGGCCTGACGCTAGTTCGCGCAAGTCCAAGCTCCGCCTCGACCGTGCTGAGTTCGCTTTCCAGCCCGCCAAGAGTGGAGATGTGGTCATCGCCAAAGGTGCGGCCGACAAGTCTCCCCTAATTCAGCGCATCCTGAACAAAGACCCGGATGAGGTAATGCCGCCGCCCGAATCACATAAGCAACTGAAGCCGGCCGAAATCGAACTCATTCGTCGCTGGGTCAACGAAGGCGCCAAGTATGAAGAGCACTGGTCCTTCCTGCCGCCACAGCGGCCAACTCCGCCTGCCGACAAGAGCGGTTGGGCTAAGACACCCGTCGATGCCTTCGTCGTCGCCACTCTCGCCCAGAACGGCCTGAAGCCGAATGGGCCCGAAGCGAAGGAACGGCTCTTCCGCCGACTCAACCTCGACCTTACCGGCCTGCCGCCCACCCCCGAAGAATTACGTGCCTACTTGGCGGACACTTCGCCCGACGCCTACGCCAAAGCCGCGGAGCGTCTACTCAAGACGGATCAGCACGCCGAACAGATGGCTCGTCACTGGCTGGATGCCGTGCGTTACGCCGACACCCACGGTATTCACATCGACAACGTTCGCAATATCTACCCTTACCGCGACTGGGTCATCAACGCCTTCAAGGCGAACATGCCATTTGACCGTTTCACCATTGAACAAATCGGCGGCGACCTCCTGCCCAATGCCACCATCGAGCAGCTCGTTGCCACCGGCTACAACCGTTGCTTGCCCACGACCGGCGAAGGCGGCGCCATCTCCGAAGAGGTCATGACGAATTACGCCAAGGATCAGGTCGAGACACTAGGCGCCGTTTGGCTCGGCCTGACGAGCGGTTGCGCCGCCTGCCATGACCACAAGTTTGACCCGATCAGCCAAAAGGAATTCTACGCCATGGCCGCGTTCTTCCGGAATACTTCGATGTCCGCGCTCGACGGGAATAACGCCAACCACCCGCCGTCCATGCTGGTCGCTCGGCCCGAGGACCGCGTGAAGCAGGCCGAATTGGATACCGTCCTGGCAGCCCTCAAGAAGGATGATGCCGCCCGCAAGGCCAAGGCCGATAAGGAATTCGCCACGTGGCGCGCCCAGGCCAGCCCCAGCTCCATCGTCGCGAAGGAACTACCAGCCGGCTGGAAGTTCGACGCCGCCACACCCCTGACGGTTAAGACGCCGACTGGCCCTGCGCTGACGGCGAAGGCCATTGGCAAGCCAGCTTACAATAAAAAGCAAGGCGGGTTCGTGCTGGATGGCTCCTCCGCGTACGAGCACGCGACGCTCGGTGATTTCGAAAAGAACCAAGCCTGGGCCGTGCAGGTCCGCCTGAAGATGACCAAGACGGTTAACGGCGCCGTGCTCGCGCGTATGGATGAAGGCAATAACTACCGCGGCTGGGACTTCTGGATCGAGAACGGCAACCCCGCTATGCACATCATCCAGGCCTGGCCCGATCAGGCACTCAAGGTGCGCTCGGCGGGCGTCATCCCGGTGAACAAGGAAGTCGAAGTCATCGTGACCTATGACGGCTCAGGTAAGCCCGAGGGCGTGAAGTTCTACATCGATGGCGACCAGCAGCAAAACATCGTCGACACCAATACCCTCCCCGCCAACGCGACCATCCGCACCACGACACCCTTCCGTTACGGCACCCGCAGCAAGGCCGGGGCGACCAGTATCGTCCTGGCTTCCGCCAATATCATCCCTGCCCTGGTTGAAGCCGGGGACGTCGCCACCTTAGGTAAGGTGCCCGAACTCCGTGCCGCCGTCGGCAAGGAAGGCGCCAAGGCCCCGGCCGCCGACGTGGCTCTGCTGCGTAGCTACTACGACCGTCGCATCGATAAGTCCGACCAGTCGGTCGTTGCCAAAATTAAAGCCACCACGGCCGAACTCGACGCGGTCAAGAACCGTGGCGCCATGACGCTCATCATGAAAGAGAACGCGACGCCGGCCACCGCCAAACTCCTTATCCGCGGCGATTACACCCAACCGTCCGAGGTCCTAAGCGCTGGTACGCCCCGCGTCCTCCCCGCCCTGAAAATCGAAGGTAAGACTGCGAACCGCCTCGACCTCGCCCGCTGGCTCGTCGATGGCCGCAACCCGATGACGGCCCGCGTCACCATGAACCGCCTCTGGTATCAATTCATGGGCACGGGCCTGGCCGAGACGACCGAGAACGTCGGTATCATGGGCGACAAACCCTCGCACCCCGAATTACTCGACTGGCTCGCCACTGAGTTCGTAGCCCAAAAGTGGGATGTACGGGCGATGGTCCGCACGATCGTGCTGTCCGAGACGTATCGTCAGTCGGGCGCGGTCACCCCCCAGAAACTCGAGAAGGACCCAAAGAACCGCCTGCTCTCGCGTGGGCCGCGTTACCGCGTGGATGCGGAAATCGTCCGTGACCTCGCCCTCTCCACCGCGGGCCTCTTGATTCAAAAGGTCGGCGGTCCCTCCACCCGGCCCTACCAGCCGGAGAATATCTGGAGCGACGTGGCGATGACGGGGAGCAACACGCGCTTCTACACGCCTGATAAGGGCGAAGGGCTTTACCGCCGCTCGATGTATACGTTCCTCAAGCGTTCGGCCCCGCATCCCATGATGCTCAACTTCGACGCGACCTCCCGCGAGGTCTTCTGTACGCGCCGTGAACGCTCTAACAGCCCGCTGCAATCGCTGAACTTACTCAACGACGTCCAGTTCGTTGAAGCCTCCCGCGTCCTCGCCGAAAAGCTTCTCAAGGAGCAGACCACCGATGCGGCTCGTATCGACCAGCTGAGCCTGCTCCTGCTGTCCCGTCCGGCCACCGCCAAGGAACAGCAGATCTTCGCTAAGTCCCTGGCCGCCTTCCGGGCGGACTACGCCGCTAAGCCTGCGGAGGCCGCCAAGCTACTGAAGGCCGGTGATAAACCCGTCGACCCCAAGCTTCCGCCCAATGAGGTGGCTGCTTGGACGCTCGTCTGCTCGCAGATGTTCAACCGCGACGAAACCCTTAACAAATAATCCTGCCATGCATCCCTTTGACGCCGTCGAACATAACTTCCGCCTAAACCGTCGACAGTTCTTCCGCCAGAACGCCATGGGCCTCGGGGGCATTGCCCTCGG